>JBHLRJ010000135.1:0-10853 GCA_048882645.1 Candidatus Thorarchaeota archaeon | reverse complement strand
TTTAGTCTTAGAACTGGCTTCAAAAATTTTGGTACCTGATGAGGTTCCTAAACCTTGAACAATAGTAAATATTCTGGACCATGAAATTTCATCATAAGGATTTTCAATAATTCGTAAATGAGCAATCATATCTTTGATATGAGCTTTTTCAAAAAATGCAACTCCTGCTCTTACTTCATAAGGAATGTTTTTTGCCCTTAATTCAAGTTCAATTCCTAATGTATGAAAACTAGCGCGAACGAGGATTGCAATATCTTTTAATTTATATCCCTCTGCCCTTAATTTTAAAATTTGATTTGCGATGAATCGTGCTTGATCTTTATCATCTCCAACATTAACCTGAAAAGGGAGTAATCCTTTAGAACGTGTTGCTCGCATTGCTTTTTTAAACTGTTTTATATTTTGTTTAATAGAATCATTTGCTAATTCTAAAATTTGAGGAACACTTCTATAATTATAAGTAATAGTATATCTATTACAGTCTTGATATTTCTGTTCAAACGTTAAAATATTATTGAAATTAGCTCCACGAAATGCATATATACTTTGAGCATCATCCCCAACTGCGATTACATTGTGTTCAGGATTTTGTTTAACGATCTTATAGATAATTTCATCTTGAATATAATTAGTATCCTGATATTCATCGACAAGTACATATTTTATATTACGTGCAAGCAACTGAGCTATAGATCTTTCATCTAATAACTGATTCCAATATATTAACAAATCATCAAAATCAACTAAATTATCTTTTGCTTTTTTATCTTGATATATTTTAAAGACTTCCTCTAATTTTTTGACAATATCACTGCTATCAAATTGAGAATATTTCCAAATGATTACATCTTGAATACTTTTGTTACAATTAATGGAGTATGATAAGATTGCTTTAGCCATTCTAGAATTAGGAAAACGTTCTTTGAGTTCTTTCACATTTGCTCTATCTATTGATAATTTCATTAACGCTCTTGAGTCAGTTTCATCCATTATAGTATAGTTTGGTTTTAAACCTAGAGTTTTTGCATACCTCCGTATAAAGCGATTCGCTATTGAATGGAATGTTCCTGCCCAAATTCCCTTAGGTCGTTTACCCAATAGTGATTCGACACGTTTGATCATTTCATTTGCAGCTTTGTTAGTAAATGTAACTAACATGATTTGGCCGGGTCTTACTCCAGATAATAAAAGTTTGGCAACGGAATATGTAATTGTTCGAGTTTTACCACTACCTGCACCAGCAATAACAAGCATAGGGCCCTTAATATTATTGATAATTTCAAGCTGTTCCTCGTTTAAATCCTCATCAAAATTTATTTCATTATAATCTTCAGTACTTGTACCTGAGTCCTCTTCTAGAGATTCAGCATAATCCTCCTCATAAAACTCAAATACATATTCTTCATTATTCTCATCTTTTTCTGAATTCACTTTCTCATACCAAAACTTTAAGCAATTTTATTCTATTTAATATAGGTTTAGATCGTTCCAAGATTTCTGGAAATGATATTTTTCTTTTGTATAATATATTAATGTTCAATAAGAATAATTAACTTTTTAAACCCACTTTTAGAGAATCCATTTGGAGTTTTTAGTATTAGTTATAAATATACATATCTCATACCATACCATAAAGGTGCGTTATACAAGACCAATAAATACCTTGAAAGCTACAGTCTCATCTCCATCATTAACAGAGCTGATTGAAAAAGAAATATCATGTTTATCTCGAATTTTTGATGCTTCTTGAGCAGAAATGAATTTTGTTCTTGTCGATGTATTTTTACCTTCCCAAATCCAAACTCTCTTATCATGGACATCAACAAATAGCAAAACTTTACTAGAATCAAGTAATTCGAACAATGGAACATTCTCTTTTATCTCTACCTCTGCAAATTTTCCAATATCTTCATTGAATTGGTAAACAAATATCAATATTCTTACTCTTGAATTTCGTAATTCAGTTATATCAAATATTATTAATTATTTACTTATAAATTTTAAACATTTCAAATTTAGTAAATTAGAATTAGATTTAGATGATTTTATATACACTCTTAACTAGGAGA
Source organism: Candidatus Thorarchaeota archaeon (assembly GCA_048882645.1). GTDB lineage: Archaea > Asgardarchaeota > Lokiarchaeia > Sigyniarchaeales > SOKP01 > Loki-b32. Next base: position 8,784 of record JBHLRJ010000135.1, on the reverse strand, counting down.
AATTCAAATAATATAGACTGTATGAAATTAAAGGACTTGCTATTGCATCAAAAATTTTGGAATTCTCTTCTTCTTAATGTTGATATTAGATGTCCCCGAGAAAGAAGTTGGAGATTAAACTGTGAGCTATAGTCTCTTGAGAAATCTGTTATAATATTACATATCATAATACCGCCTTGAACTTTCGTATCGATACATGCTTTATGCAATTGTCTCAGTTGTGTTATTGAAATTTCTCTTTTCCAGTCTCTAATGAATATGCCAAAGGTGTTGAGCTTGTTTTTTACCACTGCATCAAATTTCCAGAATTTTCCAGATGTGCCCTTAACTTGTATGGGCCCATCAACAAACTCATATTTTTCAGAAAAAACAGTTTTTGCTAGTTCATTTAGACTTTTATCTGAAAATGTCATATATTCTCACAATTACTAATTATAAGTATATTTAATACAAATTTTGTATTATGTAAATGTTACTTCAATAACATTACTTAAAAATAAGTGTTATCTAGAGAATACATAGTCAATCTTATTAATAAATTCTTCATTAGGGGCTAATCTTTCACCGACAAAAATCATTACAACCCTAAAAATGTTAATACGGGGAATTTTCAATAAAATTGAATAATTTAATTAAAGAATATTCACCATTCACATCAGTTCCTTGTTTTTTTGTGTATCTAAATAAATTTTGTTGTAAAAAATCAATTAGACTATCGCTTATTTTATCACAAATTGATTTACATTGTAAAAAATCGTTATTTAGTATGTAAAAACATTTTTTGTTGTGTTCACAGCAAAATTTTTTTAATTGTAATGATATCCCGTCAGAAGGTAAAATTGTAATATTGTCCCATGTATCCTTAAAACCAGAGATCTGAGTTGGTGCTGTATTTTTAAGTAATGGCTTTAGATTAACCTCTAACTGTTCCTTGGAAAGTCGTACTTTAAGCTTTTTTTTTTCTTTTTTGGCTTCAAGTTGGCAAAAAAATACATAATATTGTAGTAATTTTTCAGCTTCCTTAGTTTTTTCGAGATCTATTATTCTCCATCCGTCTGATCTCTTACAACTTACCATTTCCTTATTTGGATGAGAGAAATTAGTTGGGTAAATCCAACATTGCGGAGGTTTAATTTTGGAGTCATGTACTAAACAACCATTTAACTTTTCATCATATAAGAAACATTTCCCTTTTTTTTCATCAAATCTCAATTTAAAACTAAAAACATCACATCTAATAAAATCACGCTTAGAAGCATAACCTCTCTTAATATATTCTTCAGCTAAGACTTTTGGAACATCTATCATAATTGAACAGCAATCCCCTTTGCATATTTCTACACAATTGGGGCCCTCAATAGCTGATTTCATTAATTCATTAAACTTTTTAACTATTTCCCAAAATTTATTCAAAAGCACAGTTTTTATTGTTTATTTATTTCTACAACATTTCAAATAAGATTAATTACTTACTAAAAGTTATTTTTAAAATAGATTAATTTAAGAAAAGATATAAAAACTTAGACTTTATTTTTTTATTATTTACGTGAAATTTCTTTCAAAAATTTCTATATAGATACTAGAGATGATAAATCAATTTCTAAAAACTTAATAGTCATTGATATTACTGATCATGAGCATGCAATTTTTGACGGATCATCAAATCTAAAAGAGATTACGGGAAATGGGAAATTACTTATTAAAAATCCATCACAGAAAAGCAGATTATGGAATTTAAACTGTGATCTCAAAGAAACAGTTAATACATCAATTGATACAAGGGAATTGAATATAGGAACGTTAAATCCAACTCAAGAATTCATAAAAGATTACGAACTAAGAGATATAAAATCACCCACCTTAAAAATTAAAGAGATATTTGACACAGCAACATCTATCCCTGAAAAAATAAATAATGTATTCATATTTCAGACTGATAACAAATGTCTTTTAAAACTTATTCTTGAGAATCCCTTAGAATTACCCATATTCGATATAAAGTTAAAAAGGGAAATTCCTATATTTATGCAGGAGATTGAATTAAGGAATCCAACCATAGGAGAATCTAATTTAAAGGAAGAAGAAGGGAACAGATTTTTAACATGGGACATAACATCTTTAGATGGTAGAAGTAGAGCTGAAATGGAAATTTCTTTAACCGTAAATGTAAGAGACCTGACCGAACAAGAGCTTGGAGGTTTAACTATTAATTACCTAATTAATAAATTTAAAATTGCTATGATTAATCCCGAAGTTCGTGGACTTACAGATTCTATGAGTGGTATTGATAGAAATGAAAGTTCTCAACCAGGAATGTGGGATTGTAATGTTGAATTCATAAATGAATCCGAATTTCAAATAAAACTTGAAGATGTGAAAGTAGCTCAAAAAATAACGACAGGAGTTGAAACCGTCGTTTCTCAAACACCGGAAAAACTTTTGAATCCAGACGAAACTTGGGATTATAATTTCCTAGTGGAATCTAAAAATGTACCCGAGTTAAGTTCTGAAATAGGATTCACACCTTTATTTGTTGTTATCCCTCGAGTTATAGGGAAAATCACTAAAGAATCAACAATTTATCCTGTGTTAAGTGCAACAATTGATAAATCAATTACTCCTCTTGAAGTAGATGCGTATGCTACTACAGAAATGACAATTCTTAATACTATTATAAATAATGGGACATCTCCAATTAATAGTGTCTCTATAGTAGATGAAATTCCTGCAGATTTTGTCCCTCCTTTAGTTAATGAAATAATAGTTACAATAGGAGATTTAGGAATAAGTTCAAGAGAGGAATATATTAAACGCATTTTAGTAGTTCCCACTGACCAAGATTTTGGAAAAAAACACAAAATTAATATTGATCTATACAATCTTTCCAATGAATTTCTTCCTGAGAAAAGGATGGTTATTTCATATCCCCTAATAGCAAGAGATCCCCGCCCCCCTACTGAAGCTCAATACTTGACTCCTGTAAAATTAGAAATTAACACCACGATAGAAGGGCAACTTTTTATTAAAATCCCAGATGAAGAACCAGAATTAAAAGTCAAATATGTAAAAAGAGGTTTAAAAACTCTTAAAAGCATCAAACCAGGATTTAATGAGGGAGAATTTATAATAACTATTAGAATTCAAAATAAGGGTGATGTTGAATTAGAAAATGTTATTGTAAAAGATAAAATACCAAGTGGCTTTACTTTAACTGAATTTACGCCTTCTGAGGATGCTACTTATATTGTAAGACAAGTAGCCGAAGAATCAGAACTCGAGATAAAGTTTGCAGAAATAATAGGAGGATCTTCAGTGAATATCAATTATAATTGTTCAGGATCTGGAGATTATCCCCGATCTGAGCCCAATTTTGTTGTAATGGGTAAAGAAAATCCAGAATCGATAGATGAAACTAGTTTGCATCCCTCAGAAACAGAAATCCCAAAAGCTCACGTGTCTGAGGGAAAGGTTGGTATGATCCATGATGTATTTGCAAATATTTTTAAACAAGTTAATCTTGCAATTACAGGAGACAAATTAGGACAGCTTTTAGAAGAATTGAGAGATAATATACCACCTGGTCCAAATCTTCATCAAATATTGGCATTTGCTAGAGAAATGAGAGCACTAGGAGATAAAATAATTGTAGGTTCCTTAAGAGATGAAATAGTAGTAAAACTTAGAAGGTTCCAAAATAAGTATGTATAATTATTCTCTTAAGTTTTCAAATTTAATTTTTTGTTATAAATTACTAGAATTTATCTTTTTATAACTTAACATAGCGATAAATAAAAAAGGATTGAAAATACCCTTGATTTTATAGATATAGACTCAGCTTATCAACGTCATCTTTAATTTTGGAGATTCTCATTTCCTGTTCCTCCACCAAATCCAATCCTTGTTCATCTTCTGAAGTAGGGCGTTCTTGCTCATATGCTTTCTCAACCAACATTCCATAACGAATAGAATATGCAACCAATTCAGGGATCAGTGAGATCATCGCTTTGAAAGAGAATATACCCGATAATAATGATAACCTATTTATTAATTCTCTAAAAGGATCCAAATCTGTTTCAGGTTTTTTCATAATTTCCATAATTCGTTTAAATAGAACATCATATAAGAGCTCGAGTTCCTCCCTTGAAAATTTTTCTTCTTCTTCCATAATATTTTCCTCAATTTGATTATTAATAAGGTAAATTAAAGTCTAAACTTTAAATATATTTAAATACGGATAGATTCTATTTAAAAGGTTTTACTCAATTACATCAGTATGTTGATGTATAATTAAACCAGACAATGGTTTAGGGTAAAAGTAGGTTGATTTTTGAGGCATGATCTCACCTAATTGAGTAATAGTTTGAATCTCCTCTAGTGTTGTTGGATTAACCATAAATAATGCATCAATTTTCCCTTTTTCTACTTTTTCTATACCCTTTTCTGCATCTTTGATATATGAAATATCTTTATCTCTTATGTTGAGACAATATTTTAAAAGAATGTGATGCAATATAGGTAGAGAGAGATTCTTCCATTTTTTTGAATGATTTTCAGGTATCCAATCTTCAGGTTTAATTTTTTCATTTAGCTGTAAAAAGATGAATTTGTTGTTAAAGTAACAGCCAAAAACATGTTTTTCTTTATTTTCTTCCATCATAACCATCAATTCCTGATAATTTCTGACATTCTCTATTCGAAATATATTTTTAACATTCTGTTTAAACTCATCAAAATTTTTTACATTCATTTTACGTATTTGACGGTGACTAGTATAAATAATCAAACCAGGATCGTTGAAATCAATGAAGAGTGCCATTATATATTTGCATCCTCCATGTCTGCTATGACGAAGAGAGGTAATATAGCGATGATGACCATCAGCGATGATTACAGAATTATTTTTTATTATTGACTGAAACTCTTCTATATCTTTTTCCTTTGAAACTAACCAAATTTTATGAGTAAATCCTTCTCGATCTAGAGTTTTAAGGAAGGGTTCTTTATCGACATACTTTTCAAAAATTTTTATTGCAGAACCATTCCCATTATATATAGTGAAAATTGGAGAAAAGTTGGCATTAGTTTCCCTAATAATATTAAGTCTGTCTTCAGTAAAATTTTTAAATGTCATCTCATGAGGGATAATCCCGTCAACAGCGGGAAATATCTCAACAAGCTTTAATAGGCCAACAAATCCATACCTTGTTGTTATTTCTCCTGTATCAGGTCTCCGATATTCAATACCATATATACATATACACCTCTTTTTGCTCGCAATTAAAGTATTATTATTAATCATTTCAGTTAATTTCTTGCCAGCATCTTTGTAAGAATTTGGAAGTATTATATGAGTTATATTATCGGGGTCTAGATTCTTTAACTCTTGTTTTTCATCTTCTGATATAACATCATAAGGAGGAGCAACTAATAACTTAAGTAATTCTGGGTCAGTTCCATCACGATAATAAAAGCATCTAAGAGAAATTAGCTCAGGCATACAAGAGGTTAATAAATATTAATCAAAATTCTATAAAAAGGAAAAGTTATTTATGCGATAAAAACTTTCAGTTAAAATCTTATTAAATACTTAATAGGTGAACGTTCTTTTAAATAACCTTGATAATTAATTAAAAGTAAATAATTAAAATTATTAATCTGGATTTATAATTGAAAAGATCTATGAAACTGAAAATATTACATATAAATGACCTTCATAGTAGATTTGAAAAGCTCGCAAATATCTCTTCTATAATTAAAAATCTGAAAAATGATAATACACTCATTTTTGATGCTGGGGATACTAGTGATCCTTGGCGTATTGAAGTAATCGGAACCAATGGGTACTTAATCTCAGAAATCTTTAACCATATTGGTTTTACCGCAAGAATTATAGGAAATACAGAAGGATTTTCAGAAATCGATATGATTGGTGAGATGATATCAAACTCAAGATTTCCAGTAATTACATGCAATATGTATAACCTAAATGGTAAAAAAATTAAAGGATTAAGAGATTATGATATATTTCATGTTAATAATCTTGAAATATTAGTAACTGGTGTGACTCCCGCTTTTAATGATTTTTATCATCTTTTTAATATTCATATCGAGGATCCATTAAGAGAACTTAAACGAGTCTTTACTAATATCGAAGATTTTCAATATGATCTTCTTATTCTCGTATCCCATTTAGGATTAAATGCCGATAAAGAATTATCGATGATATCTCCTAATATTGATATAATTATTGGAGGGCATTCTCATACCGCTCTTGATAAATGCATTATTGTAAACAAAACAATAATCTGTCAAGCTGGATGTTATGGTGAATATGTTGGAGAACTTATTATAAATTATGATATAAAAAAAAAAATTATAGAAAATTACACGAGTAGATTAATTCCAACTAAAATTTTCCCGGAGGATCAAAGAATTGTGGATATTATTAATCTGAACTCAGAAATAGCTATTAAGAACATGTCCACTCCATTATATAGTATTAACGTTAATTTAAATCATTCATTTACAGAAGAAAGTCAAATGGGTAACCTTTTGGCTGATGGATTAAAAGATTTTTTGAAAAGTGACCTAGGCATAATAAACAGTGGTGTCTTGAATCATGGAATTGAAAAGGGGATAGTCAATAAATTAATTTTACACAGAATGTGCCCTTCCCCATTAAATCCTACTTTGGTTGATATTAAAGGGAGTGATTTATTAACTACCTTAGAAAAGTCATTACTTACGGAAATTCAATTGAAAGATGGCGCAGGTGCTGGATTTAGAGGTAAATATATAGGAAATGTACAAGTTTCCGATAATGTTCAAGTAATCTATAATCCAAATAATAAACCAATGAATAAAATAGAATATGCATTGATTAATGACAAAAGATTAGATAAGGAAAAATGGTATAAAGCAGGAACATCAGATTATTTACAACGAGGAACGGGGTATCCTGAATTCGGAAATTGTAAAAATGAAGTTTTTAAAAAAGAATTACTCCGTGATATTCTTGAAAAGTACTTAAGAAAAAGAAAATATGTTAAGAAAGCTTTATTTAAACGATTTATCATAAGTAAATAGAATATTGAAAATTCGACTAAAATACAAAATTAAAAAAGATTGTTATGTTTGCAATAATTCTGAGTTTAATCCTTTTTACAATATTTATGATAAATAATATGGTATATTGGATTATATCTATTAAATTTAAGAAGATTGATACAAGTCTTAAGAGATATTATCTAAAACTTTATCCATTTATTTGGAAAATTTCGATTTGTATTATTCCTATCCTTAACTCAAGTTGGCTTGAACCTTTTTTTGCAGAAAATATAAGCTATTTTAAAGAGCAATTATTATGGTTTATTCTACTCGGGATAATCTTAATTGGGTTGGGTATTAGAATTCTTTCACTTTCTCAGAAGGCTGTAAAAAGTGCTCAATCTGAGAGTATTAAGGTAATTAATAAAGGTGTTTACAGAATTATAAGGCATCCTTTCTATTTAGCATGGTTTTTAGTATTTTTGGGGCTAACTTTTATTTGGGATTCGTTTATTGGCATAATTTTAAGTCCCATACTATTCACGTTAATGGAATTACAGTGCTATCTGGAGGAAAAGTACATCTTAATTCCAAAATTTAAAAAAAAGTATTTTAATTATCGTCAAAAAACTCCCTACAAATTAATTTCTCCCCCATACAATTATTTACTCGTTATACTCGCACTCTTGGTCATTTATCTCGGATTTTTAAATTTAGTTTTAATTTAAAATAATTATTTATTTAATCGAACAATCATGAACATTCAATGGTAGTGTCATGAGTCAAAATAAGAAAAAAATAGCACTTTTAGCTACGGATGGTTATGAGGATCTTGAGCTTCATTATCCTCGTATTAGATTAATTGAAGCAGGATTTGACACCGAATTAATTAGTTTACATAGAAGAGAGATTATTGGTAAACATGGATATCCAATCAAACCAGATAAGTTAGTAAGAGATGCAAATGCTGACGATTATGATGGAATAATTGTTCCAGGAGGGACAAAGAACCCTGATTACCTCCGGAGGGATAAGGATGCTTTAGAACTTGTCGCGAAGATTAATGAGCAAGGAAAACTAGTTGGTTCGATTTGTCATGCTGGCTGGGTGTTAATTTCAGCAAATATAGTTAAAGATCGTCGAGCAACAAGTTATTTTGCTATAAAAGATGACATGATAAACGCAGGAGCAAAATTTCAAGATTCTTCAGTTGTTATTGATAATAATCTAATAACATCACGAACACCTGATGATTTACCTGATTTTATGAAAGCTGTCTTAAAATTCCTAAAATAACAGCCTATTTAATTGAAAAATAGTTCATTTAACGAAATTATAAAACAGATTTGATTCTTTCTATTTCTTCTTGTAATATCTCTATTAAATTATTAATCTCAGAAATTTGTTGGTTAAGGACACTAATTTTTTGATCTATAGCCTTTTGATCATCCTTATTTTCTAATTCCTTTCTAACGATATTACATGATCTTATCTGATTCATGCTATTTTGTATTTTCTTTATTTTTATTCCGAAGTCTTGTTTGTGAGATTTAAGTTTATCCAAAATATTGTCTATTTCATCAATTTGATTAAAATAAGTCTCAATGTCCTCTTCGTTTTTCAAATTCTTAACAATCTGTAGTATTAAATGAAGATATGATTCTACTAAATCTCGTTCTTCTTGATCAATAGTTTCAATTTTCATACTCTGTTCTGGTGTTATATTTTCAAGAATTT
>JBHLRJ010000134.1:0-10880 GCA_048882645.1 Candidatus Thorarchaeota archaeon | reverse complement strand
AACATTTTATGTTAAAGGAAATTTATGAAGAACCTATAGCTTTACGACAAACTATGAAAATCTCTAAAGACCTTCTTCAAAACTTCGCAAAAATCCTCTGTAATGCAAAAAATATTTATATTACCGCAGCAGGTACTTCTTTCTATGCTTCTTTGGCAGGAAAGTTTATTATTACAAAATTTTTAGATAAATATGTAGAAGCTATCGAGTGCTCAGAATTTCAAGTTCAATTGGGAAATGCACTTCGAGAGAACTCGGTTATAATTGCGGTAAGTCAATCTGGAGAGACTATTGATTTGGTGGAAGTGATAAAGTGGGCAAAAGAAAAATTAAAGGAAAAAGTTACAATTTTATGTATTACTAATGTAGTTGGATCTTCTCTAACAAGAATTTCTGATCATGTCATAGTTACACAAGCAGGCCCAGAGATTGGAGTTGCTGCTACAAAAACTTATTGTACACAAGTATTAACAATGGGTTTGATTGCTTTAGAGATCGCGAAGCTCCGTAAAGTCCTTCCAGAAATCGAGATTGACAAATATACAAATGCCTTAATGTTTACTCCAGATATAGTTGAGAAATTATTAGAAAATAATATCGCTTTAATAAAAGAAATTGTAGATAGTTTAAACAGCAGCCACAATTTTTTCTTTTTAGCCAGAGGGATTTCTATTGCCACAGCTAAAGAAGGTGGATTGAAATTAAAGGAAGTTGCTTGTCGCTTTATTGAAGGTTATTCTGCTGCTCATGCTAAACATGGTCCTATCTCTTTGGTAAGAGATGATTTTCCCATTATATTCATTGCTCCTCCAGATGAAACTTATCAGAGACTTATAGGGAATGTGATGGAATTCAAAGCTAGAGGTGGCAAAATTATATCTTTAGTAGTGGAGGATGATAAAATAATTACTAATCTCAGTGATATAACAATTAGAATCCCTCAACCCTCTGAGAAATATTATAGTCTATTTAGCCCTATAACATTCATTCCTGCCTTACAATTGCTCTCTTATTATGCTGCTTTAAAGCATAATTTAGATCCCGACCAACCACTAAACCTCGCTAAAACTGTAACTGTTCATTAATAATACCAATGGTATGGTATTTAGACTAGCTTAAATCCAGTGGATTTGGATCTTAATTAAATTTTTTTAACTTAAGAACCCTTTAGTTATTATTAATATTCCTATATTAAGTGCTATTAATGCCAGAATTTCTAATATAATAAATTCGAAAAGTCCACCAAGTAGATTAACAATAAGACCAACTATGACTAAAAAAACTCCTACAAAGAACCAATATATTCTCTTTTTAGTATCTTCTTCAACTTTTCTTGCCATTAAAGCGTACTTAATAATTACATAGATGAATAAGGCGATCCTTAAAATATTTACAAATATAAACCAACCACGAGGTGTTGTAGTATCTACAATGCTCTTAATATAATCTATCTTATCTAAAGTTGGACTCCAGATAAAATATCCAAAGCTCATCGTGATAAATACTATTATCATTATTCCGAGATGGCTGAAATCCATCGCAACTTTCTTATAATCTTCTAATATAAACACCGTCATTACTAAAGATACTGGAATAAAATTGAAAAATATTTGAGCAGTTATTGCTAATGGAGTAATTATTTGCTCGTTCATCGTTATTAATGGTATTAAATGGTAAAGGGTGTATATTAGGAATCCTAGTGAGGTGGAAATGAAAAATATAAAGAACCATCTATTTAGCCAAAACTTCGGATTTAGCCGCAACTCCATAAATCCAGCAATTAAAGCAATAACGACCGTTATTAGAGCTGCTATTATTTTAATAATATTAAGAGGATCCATTAATCAATCACTTATCAATAAAATTAATTTCATAAAAGTTAACCTAGCTTCTTTTTTATGTTAAAAATATGTCCATTCCAAGCTTCCAAATCTATATATAAACCATATTTATCCAAGTCTTCCCCTTTATAAACGTACACTTTGTTATTAAGCAAATCTTTAAACATCCATTCATCAAATCCATACTCTAAATTATCTGACTTTAAATGAGCTTTTGAAGGACTTGAACTGAAATTCACAACAACAAGCTGATATACATCCTCAGACCACCATAAATAAGATACTAAGTTTCTATACGAATCGTCAGCAGAATCGATAGGGCTTAAATTACAAAGAGCCCATTTAGCATTCCTAAAATTACCTGGATCTATTTTTAATAGGCTTATGTAGAATTTAAGGAGATTCTGGTCTACTTCTTCAATTTGACGTTTATCCAGTTGAACAGGTAACTTGATCTTATATCCCTTCATTTGGCCCTCATGAACTAATCGAGCACCTGGTAATGTTAATGCAATGATTGCGGCTGCTCGAGATTTTCCATATCCAAATTTTTCTACTGCTCTTAATTCATCGTGATTTTCAATAAACCGAACAAGTCTTCTTTGATCCTCCCAATTTGCGTTAAGATGATCTCTTATACCATTTGAATCTCCAGATATTAATCTTTCATACAATCTTTTATCATAGCAAAAATCAAACCCTTGTTGTAGTAATTCCCATTCCATATCCCAATAAACCTCTGCTATAAATAAGAAGTTAGGGAATCTCTCTTTCACAGAAGAAATCACTTCCTCCCAATATTCTTCTTTAGGAACTGAACCTGCTTTTTCACCCCAAGTTCTATTAAATACTTTATTAGTCAGTAACATCGCCATATCACATCGAACTCCGTCACAGAGTTCAGCAATATTCAATAACGTATTTATTGTTTTTTCTCGTACTTCTTTTGAAAATGCGTTTAGTTGAATAGTATCTGTCCATGCGGGAAAATTAGGATCTCTTCCATGAGCATAAATTTGTCCTGAAATACTGAAAAATTCTTCGGGGTGTTGCATTAAATCATTTAATGTGCCTTCAATAAATAGGTTAGGTTCAAGTGTCCATAAAGAATCAATTGAAACATGATTAGGAACATAATCCAATATTAATTTTATCTCGTTATCTGATAATTGCTTCCGTGTCTTCTTTAAACCATCAGTTCCTCCTAATTTGTTCTCTACATGGTAATAGTATACTGCATAAGGTGAACCCACCACGTCTTCGTCGTTAAATTCATGTAAGGCCGAATGGAATTCATTGAGTAAACCAGGATGTTCCAGAGCAATCCTCTTGCTTGCTGGACTCCTTTCCCATACTCCCATCAACCAGACAGCATCAAATAACTTAACTTCTCTATTAATAATTTCATCGGGAATGTTTTTTAAAGTAATTGGCGTGCTATAAACATCGGAGAGTGTATTAAACCAAGGCCATGTATTTATTTCATAAATTTTTGGATTTTTGGGCCAAGTTAATTGAGAATTTGACATTTAACTCCTTTTTTTTTAGATTTAATATGAATTTAGATTCCATTATTTATAAACTACATTCGATATTGTTATGTGGTTTTTTGCTAGAAGATATGAAATGTTTATTTCCTTTTTAATTTCAAGATTGTTAATGAATGTGGATTTAATTTTAGTTTCATATTAGGTTTTAAATTATTGATATTGCTTTCTTCAATTGCTACTTTCTCACGATTGTCAATTGTGTTATAATCAAAAGGAGATTCATTTGACAATTCAATTATTAATCCCAAATCGTTAGGTACAAATCCTGCTAATTCTATTTCGACATCCAATTTGTCATAAAAATGTTTATTAATTATACTTATCGAAATGGCATTACCAATTTCATTGATAGTTACATTGCAATCAATATAATGATTATTTTCTAGTTTTGGAATCCTTCCAAATTTATTAGAGCTAAATGTTTCAGATTCAATCTCGATATCCGTAACTAAATAATCGTAACAATGATCAACAAGAGCTTTTAACCCTAAGTAAACCGGAGTTAAGATTAAACCATCTTTATCGGTTTGGATAGGTCCCAAACAATTTACTAATTGAGCCCAATTAGCCATAGGGCATTTATCTGTCATTTTTTGAAATACCATTTGAACAGATGATGCCCATATTCCATCTTGAAGGTTATAATTTGATTTAATTGTATCTTTGAATAAATACCATACCCCCCATTCATCAAAAGCAATTCGGACGTGCGTATCCTCCCCTAAAACAGTAATTATATCTTCCCAAGTGTCATTTATATAATCTTTTATTGTGGTTGTTGATGCCATTAGGGCATAATAACAAGTTTCATTCTCAGGATGCCTTTTTCCGGTAACCTTTCCAGCCAGATATGGAAAGTATCTATGAATACTCAAGTAATCAACATATTCCTCTCCTATATCCCTTAGTAAAGGTTGATTCCATTTAGAATTCTCATATCCACATACAACTAATTTAATATTAGGATCTATTTTTCTCATTTCCCTTGCAAATAAAAGATATTTTTGGGCATAATCTTCGGGATTTTTTTCATAACCTTGCTCCCAAACTCCATATATTTCATTTGCGATTCCCCAGATCTTTACATTATATGGCTTTATTCTTCCATTCTTAGCTCTTAATGCCCCATATTCTGTCTGCATTGATCCATTACAATATTCAACCCAATTTGCAGCTTCTTCGGGAGTACCACTTCCATAATTAATATTAACATAAGGTTTAGCATTGATTTCTTCACAAAATGTTAAGAATTCATCGGTCCCGAACTGATTTTCAATATTGGGGGCAATACCTGTGAATCTATCTTCAAAACTGTTCCAATGTACATTCTCTACAGTTTTCCTCGATTTTCTCGGCCCTATTGCATCCATCCAATGATAAACATCCGAATAACAACCCCCAGGCCACCTTAAAACTTTCACTTTCATATCTTTTACAGCCTTTAATAGATCTTCTCGAACTCCTATTAAACGAGGGTTAACTTTAATTAAAGGCACATTCACAGAATCATAAGTCCATATTCCATTATGAATACAATCACCTAAATGTTCAATGAAATTACTATAAATCATTGGATCTATATACTTTTTGTTAGAGTTCACATCAATTTTAATTTTATTTATCATGAGTATCTGATCAACTCAAATTTTATTTAACTACTCGAATTTCTGATTATTTAAATTAGTTGTTTTGAAATAAATAGATTTAAAATATTTTATAATCATATGTATCATAAAAAGAATAAAAAGATTTAATAAAAAAAATGAGTGAAGAGAAAGAAGCCCTACGGAAGCTGATAATGCTAATATCTGACCTTCGGGCTAAAGATGAGGAGAGATATGAAGCTCATGTTAACTTTATGAACGAAACTATTAAAATGATTAGTGCGATTGAATCCCAAATGAATAAACATTGGAGTACTGTATTGGAATCATTGAAAGAATTAAATGAAAGTATTAGTGTAAATTTGGATTCCCTACTTACAGGAATTAATCCAAAGGGGCTACGAGAAACATCAAAGTCATTAAAAGAAATTATGGATACTATGAATAAGAGCGTTCAAACAATGAATTTAGAGAAAGTTATGAGTGAATTAAAAATCTTGAAATCTGGAGGAGAAAATTATAGACCTATTGAACCAACAACCGTAGCAAAACAACCTGAACCTATTACTGCATCCACAGGTATCCCAATACAACCCACTGGTTCGACTTCTACAGGAACGGGTACTAAAGCAAAAGAAGAGTCTGAATGGGTTGATCCTCACGAAAAAGCAAAAAAAGATGAAGAAGATCAGCATCTTCTTAAACCATCAGATTTCTTTGGTAGTTAAACAAGTAGTTCCATAAAAGGAGATATTTTAGATCTGATTTCCTCTACATTTTCTCCAATCTTCTTGAATTTTACTACTACTGTGGGCTTTTTAAGTCCCATTCCCATTTTATTCTTCAATAATTCATAACAATTCAATGAGTTTGAATGGCAATCAAGAACTTGATTTAAAATTATGCCATCAATTCTTTGTTCTTTTGCAAACCGAAAATACGAATTAACTAATGCATCACAATTCCTTAAACACAGTATTCCCTTATTTGAAGCATTCAGAAGGAAGTTAGCATAATCTATAATAGGATCTGAGTCTTTTGAAACAGGAATCTCCTCAAGTAACCCTAGGATATCCCAATCAGCATATAAAACTCTCCCTCCAAATTTATATACTATTTCATGAGTTTCTGGCTCCCATCCATTAAAAATAGGGGAGATAAGTATCCGAGGAGTATTTGAAACATCCATTCCGATCCCCTTATTTATACGTTCTCGCATTTCTTTTACGAGATGGCTTAGATTTTCTAAGTATCTTTGGGCATTAGAGTTATAATCCTGAAAAGAAATTGTTAAGAGCCCCAATATTTCTGCAAATGTAGCAGGATTACATGGGTAAAACTCTGACGAGCTTATTTCATGCAAAATTGTTTTATAGTACCTCTTTACCTGATTTCCTATACGAAATTGCTTTTTTAGACTATTATCCGTAACTAAATTTCCAGTGATATCCTCTAGCTTCCCTATTGCTTTTACTATGTTATCTCTCATTAGGCTTAAAGCTTCTTCCTTGTTTTCACCTTCATAGGGGGGGATTGTCACTCCAATCTGATTGGGGATTATTGTTTTTAATGACTCTGAATAGACATTCCACTCATTACACCGAATAGTATATTTTAGATTAGCATCGATATTTTTATGTTGAGATTTATGCATCCCATAAATAGCATTAACTCCATAACATAGGTGTGGGGATTTCTCATCTCCTATTCCTAAATCATACATATCGTTGTACTTGTTATTAATTGTTTTCAGTACATCATTAATAATCGAGTCTACAATCTTTAAAAAATCTAGTTGACGGGCAATTCCTAAAAGATTTGTAGTTATATTCCAACCAAATAAATTTTTAGCGGTATTAAGTGCAAGAAGATATAAATTGATCTTAAACTTCTCCATTCTTATTGGGAAGACAGGAATAGAATCTGCCGCAAAAACTAAATCTGGAAGACCTAATGCGACGGAAATAAGCTTTTTTTTTTCATTCGTTTTTTTTTTTAGTAAGTAATCTCTCCCTGTTAAGAAGTTATAGGCAATTTTTAATACGGATGTAAAGCTTACAACATCGTCAGCATATACGCTCATCTTATCGTGTTCCACATTATTTGGGCATTACATTGTGATAGTTTAAAAACTACAGTTTAAAATAAATCATAAAAATGTAATAAAATTTATGAGATCTAATAATTATACCTGAATTTTATCAATTTTTAATTTAAGAAATATGTTCGTTGCTTAAAAAGGTCAATTTGAATAAATATTAAAATAATAATGTTAATTTTCCAAAAAATTAAATATTTTAATTCTTTTTAATAAATTAGATATAAAAATGATTTGATATCCATTTACCGGAATTATTCCTTTAGATTAACCTGAATATAAAACAAAATATTCAAAAAAACCAAAATATAAAATTCCTTCCTTTTAATCAAGGTTTTTATATTCCTATTAATCAACTTGGTTAATTAAAATGCAAGTATAATCTAAAAGATTTTGCGTGGATGTAAATACATGAAATACAAATAATATAATTTTTTGTGATCAAATGAACAAAGATGAAGTTTTTATAAAAAGAGTATATACACTAGTTTCAAATATGAAAATCCCCTTGATATATGAGAGAGTCAAAGAAGATGTCTAATGAATTGACATTTCTATCATATAAAGGAACTATCAAAAACACATAGAGGAAATTGAAATGAAAGAATATTATTGTAAAAAGTGCAAAAAAAACCATCATAGAGGTAAGATTTATAATAATCATTTGAAATTTAAAAAGGAAGAAAAAATTACAGAATATAATGAATTTGAGAGTATTAAGGTTGATCTTGAATCACTTAGACCCATTGCCAAACGACAAATTCATAGGTTACTTAAAAAGGTAAGAGCAACGGGGAATCATGAGATCTATAAAAGAGAAATTATTAAGTTAATAAAAAATGAAAAAAGGGATTGAATTTGGCAGATATAAAAAAATCGCATAGAAAAAATGAATCTATGGATGAATTGGATTATAAAATAAATAATATTGTAGCAACTGTAAATATAGACATTACACAGAGATTAAATCTTATAAAAATCGCCCAAAAATTTGAAAATTCTGAATACAACCCAGAAAGGTTTCCTGGTTTAATTATTAGAGAACAGAATCCCCGTGCTACTTTTTTAATCTTTTCAACTGGTAAAATGGTGATTACTGGACTTGAATTCATTCAATATGCTAATAAAGCGGTTAGTAATTTAGTAGAAAAACTTAAAAAAATTGGGATCAATTTACCCATGCCTAGAATCACTATTCAAAATATTGTAGCAAATGGAAATCTACATACTCTCATAGATTTAAATAAATCTGCTATTCTATTAGAGAATGCGATGTATGAGCCAGAAATCTTTCCAGGATTGATTTATGAAATGAAAGCTCCACGTGCAGTATTTCTATTATTTTCAACTGGAAAATTTGTATGTACAGGGATTAAGGATAAAAACAATGTAGAAGAAGCGATTTGGAAAGTAAGAAGAATAATCGATAGACTCGAGTTAACAAAAGAAAAATTAATTAAACGTGAAGAAGAAGAATTAATTTTTTTATAATTGATAAACGATTTTTTAAATGAAATTTTGATTGAAAATGGTTGAATTTTGTGATAATTGTGGAGGAATGATGCTTCCTTCCAAAGGCAAAAAGGAAAAAATACTTGTTTGTAACTTATGTGGTCAAACCAAAACTCTAGATGAGGATATAATAGAATCTTATACTTATACCCGTGAAATAGACCACCCCAAAGGTGAGGAATTTAAGAATTTAGAGAAGATGAATAAATGGAGAAATTGAAGATAAAATCCTAATTACTTAAATGAGATGATTTTTAAATGATTAAAAGTCTAAAATTAAAATTAATATCCAAAATAAAAAAACGTTCAAAGAAAAATGAAGTATTGAATGAGATTTCAAATGATATTGAAAAGGTTAAATTAGAACCTAAAAACTTAATTTTAATTGATTACATCAATAAAAAATTATCTGATCATTAATACTTTAACTTTTTTTACTTCTATTTTAAAGTTCTAAAAATAAAAGATAGCATTATTAAAACAATGGTTATGAAGATATGTCAGTTATATATTTTAAACAAATAATAATCAAATAAAATAAATTAAATAAGAATTACAATGAGGTGAAAATGTATTAAGATGTCTGAAAAAGTAAATCTAATCCCATTGATAGGAAATAAATTTCCTGAGATGGATGTAATAACAACTCATGGTAAGATGAAACTACCGGGACAATTTAAACGTAAATGGTTCCTACTATTTAGCCACCCCGCAGATTTCACACCCGTGTGTACTACTGAATTTATTGCTTTTGCAAATAAATATGAAGAATTCCAGAAACTTGAATGTAACTTAATAGGGCTTTCCATAGATCAAGTATATTCACATATAAAATGGATAGAATGGATCAGCGAAAAATTGGAAGTAAAAATTCCATTTCCTATTATTGCAGACAATGGTGATGTCGCCACGAAACTCGGGATGATCCATCCTAGTAAGGGTTCTAATACGGTAAGAGCTGTATTTATTGTAGATCCTAATGCGACAATAAGAGTGATTCTCTTTTATCCCCAAGAACTTGGGCGTAATATAGATGAACTTATTAGAATTATCAAAGCATTGAAAATAACGGATAGTGAGAATGTAGTCATTCCAGCAAATTGGCCTGATAATGAATTAATTGGAGAACAAGTTATTATACCTCCACCAATCGATGAAAAATCAGCAGAACAAAGAACCAAGGAATATCGGTGTTATGATTGGTGGTTTTGTTATAAATCTTTAAAATTTGATTAATGACCAGAGTATTTTTAACTTTTTTTTTCTAAATTAATTTTGATGGCTGAGATTATTATATGAAATTAGGACTCATCGAATTATGATTTTGGATTGATTCAATGCATTTTCCAGGATCCTTTTATTAGATTTGGGATAATATTGCGCATATTCTAATATTTTATCTTCAGAAATCCCTTCTTCCAACAATTTGGAAAGCTCTATCAGTATCCTATTTTCATTTGTATGATTAGATTCCCAAAGATAGAGGAAGTCTAAAATTGTTTTTTCAAGATCTGAATATCTAATTTTTCCATTGATGAGACCAAAGTTGAAAAAAGAATTTTTAAAATTTAAGAACCTAAATCTTTTCCCCAAAATCTTTATTGGCTTATTTTTCAATATTTTATCATTTATCAAGTACACAAATTCATCTTGGTTTTTATAATTAATATTCATTAATTTCAATGCGGTATAAAAGCCATAATACCAATTTGTAACATATGTATTTTCTAAAGCTTTTGCTACAAGTTCTAAAACAGAATATTTCAATTTTTTCTTATTAATTTCATCAAGGCTTTTTACGTAGTAAATATTATCTATGATATTTATTAAATATCCACGAGAAATTAAATAATTGCTAATAATCCTATAGTTAAAGTACAAATCTTTGCAGTATTTTTTTAATTCTTCAGAAGTTAAGAATTCTTTATTATCTTGTTTTATTTTTGTTAGAACACGATTCATAAGTCAAATTTTTAATTTTAATAAAATTTTAAATAAGTAAAACAATTTCTGCATTATTTATTTATAAAACAGCTTAATTTTTATGTCTTTTCGGTAAAGATCAGAAAAATTTTCTTCCTGAATTAAACAATTCTGATTACTACAAAAAAATAATAATATAAGCTTAATTCTTTTATTCAAACCTTTTATTAATCACATTATAATATTAAATAAAGCAGAATACTGTTTTTGAAGTCTTTTTTATATAAATCAATAAAATTATATTTATTTAGAAAAATAAAACTAAATATATGAGAAAATTTATAAAAAAAAA
>JBHLRJ010000133.1:0-11014 GCA_048882645.1 Candidatus Thorarchaeota archaeon | reverse complement strand
CAGAAAAAATAAGTTCACGTGAAGATTCAGAGAAATAACGTTCAAGATATCGCTCTTGACCACCTAAATCCCAAATGGAAAGCTCCAGTATTCCACGGAAGATGAAATTTTCTCTTGAAACCCCTTTAGTAGGTTTTAAATTTAAGACTTTCATAAAATTGTAGCCTAAACAAGTAGTCCTCATAAGTGAGGTTTTACCGGCTCCCGCTGGGCCAAATAAAAGAACTTTCATTTTAGATGAATTAGTTTTTAATTGATTTTATATAAACTTTATAATTTTTTCTGTATTTATTTTTTTCTAAATCTTGAAAAAGAGAATGCAGTTTAAAAGGAAAGTAATTTCTTAACTAAAAAATTTTAATTTTATATTAATTTTAAATTAAAAATTAAATATTGCATATATAACAAAAAAATGGAATAAAAATAAAATGGATCTATTAAAATATATACGAAATGTACCTGATTTTCCAATAGAGGGAATTCAATTTAAAGATATTACCACTTTAGCTAAAAATCATGCACCTTTTAAAGAGTCGTGCGACCAAATAATTAATCATTATAAGGATAATAACATTTCAAAAGTTACTGCTATCGAGGCAAGAGGTTATATCTGGGGTGGTGTTATAGCATATCAATTAGGGGCAGGTTTTGTTTTGATTAGAAAACCAGGAAAGCTACCCGCTGAGACAATTAGTGAGACTTATGAGCTAGAATATGGTACAGATACTATTGAAATGCATCGAGATGGCATTGAAAAGGGAGAAAGAGTCTTAGTCTTTGATGATTTACTAGCGACTGGTGGTACTGCAAAAGCTGCATGTCGCCTAGTAGAAAAAGCAGGTGGAGTAGTAGTAGGAGTAGCTTTTGTTATTGAATTAACAGGAAGCCTGCATGGTAGAGATAAATTAGAAGGATATGACTTATTAACTTTAATACAAATTCCAGTTGAAGAATAAATTCTAATAAACCTTAAACCATTAAGGATTAAATTCTCTTTTTTCTATTCTTTCTAACTCGGGGGGAGTATATCCAAATGTATTAAAATATCTCATTTTAATATTTTCTAAATTAAATTTTTGAGTTTGTGCCCCACTTGTCTCTACTACAAATGAACCGATTATTGCCCCCAGTCGACAAGAATCTAAAATCGTCATATTCAGGATTAATCCTGTCAGTATTCCAGCACGATATCCATCTCCTGCACCAGTAGTATCTATTAATTCATTAGGATCTGCAATTGGGATGTGAATTCTAAAAATATTATCATGCTCGTTTTTATAAATTAATTCCGATCCTTCTGATCCTTTAGTGATAATAATTGCTTTGACATATTCAAGTATAGCTTTTTCGTCCATTTCTGATCTTTCTTTTATTTGGTTTATTTCATGGTTATTCCCTATCAAAATTTCCGATTTTTTTATTATCTCTATAAGGTCTTCTTTCTGGAATAGGGGGGTGACCTGTCCAGGATCAAAAATAGATGAGATCTTTAAATCGTATAATTGGTGAGCAAAATTCGTCATTGCTTCTATGCTTTGTGTTGAATTTATTGCATAAGCAAATTCTTCTGGATTTGAAATTTTATCTCTTAAATCAATTTCTTTACACCTATCTAAAGCGCCTCCATGAAATATAATCATCTGATTTGCTTTAATATCATTAACGATATAACAAGCAGCAGTAAAAAGATCATCATGCACTTCAAGTAATAATTCTATATTTTTAAACTGGTTTATGTGATCTTTATAACCTAATCTCTCAAAATCACTCCCTACTGAACCAAATAAGGAGACTTTTACTATATCTAAGAGTCCAAGATTATAAGCAATATTTCCTGCTGTTCCACCAAAGTATTGACGACGACTATCTGCTGTGACCGTACTCTGATACTCTTCCTTCTCATGATCGATCGACACCGCATTCATAAAGCTCTCCTTAAAACTCATAATGTAATCAAAAGCAAGAGAACCAAGAACAAGGACTTTTGTTTTTCGCATGAGGTATAAAATTTAAAATTCCTGTTATATCTAGCACTAATCAAACTTAAGTTAAAACTTTATAGAATCTACCAAAAGAATCAGTTTTTTAAAAAATAATTTATAAAAATTTACATTTTATACCTTAGAAACTCAAAATGAACAATACAAATATAACTTAGGAGAAAAATAATGGTAAAAATAGGTATTATTGGAGGCTCAGGATTAGACAATCCAGATATTTTAAAGGAGGCTAGGGATATAAATGTTGATACTGTCTATGGAAAACCTAGTTCTCCCTTAAAATTAGGGAAGATTCATGATATAGAGGTGGTTCTCATAGCAAGACACGGAAGAGAACATACTATACCTCCTACACAAGTCAATTTTAGAGCTAACATACAAGCATTAAAAGATCAGAGGTGTTCTCATATCCTTGCAACTACTGCTTGTGGGAGTTTGAGAGAAAAAATAGATAGAGGTGATCTCGTAATTCTAGATCAATTTATCGATTTTACAAGACTAAGAAAAATAACTTTTTTTGAAGAATTTGCTCCGGGGGACATGAAACACACTCCAATGGCGGATCCTTATTCAGAGGAATTAAGAAAAATTCTTATTGAAACTGCAAGGGAACTAAATCTAAAACACCATGAAACAGGGACAGTTGTTACAATTGAAGGTCCGAGGTTTTCAACACGAGCAGAATCGCACATGTTTCGGATTTGGGGTGCTGATGTAATAAATATGAGCATTGCTCCGGAGACAATTCTGGCAAATGAAGCAGGGATCCCTTATGCAGCAGTTGCAATGTCCACGGATTATGATTGTTGGAAAGAAGATGAAGTTCCCGTTACTTGGAAAGAGATTCTCGAAATTTTTGCCAAAAACGTTGATAATGTTATTTCTTTATTGACTAATGCTATCAAAAAAATAAAATAACTATTAAAATTTGTAATCTCCTCCCTCTTTGATCCCTCAGAGCTAATTGTATGAATGAAAGAGATGTGAAAATTATTTTCAATTGTCTTTTAATAAAATTATTATTTTCTTTATTGTTTCACTAATTAAGAATTATTTAGAAACTAAACATATACTTGGAAGCTTTTTAAAAATGACATTAATTTCCTTTCTCGGGGGATGTAGAGAGGTAGGGCGAAGCGCAATATTAGTTGAATCGAATGATGGTTCAAAATGCATTTTAGATTATGGAATTAGATTCCATGGAGAAGAGAGACTCCCCTATGAAGCAAACCTAGAAAACCTAAAAGCAATTGCGCTTACTCATAGTCATATTGATCATTCAGGCGGTTTACCATCACTTTATAAAGATCAACAAGTCCCATTCTTTACAAATTCTATTTCCCTAGCAATTACTGAAGTTTTAATAAAAGATATGATAAAAATATCAAAATATCCCTATTCATTCGGGTATCGAGAATTAGATTATTTAAAACAGAATTCATATTTTCTAAAAAATGGTATACGCCAAAAAATTCGAGATGATTTTTACATAACTTTTGTGGATGCAGGGCATATCCCTGGCAGTGTATCCATTTTACTCGAAGTAGATCAAAAAACAATTTTATATTCAGGAGACATTAACAGTCAGATTACTAATTTAATATATCCTGCCAACATTTCAAATATCCCCGATCTAGATGCTTTAATTATAGAATCCACCTATGCGCTTAAAGAACATCCTCCACGAGAGCAACTTGAGAGAGATTTTGTGAATAAAGTTATCGATATTACTGATAACGGAGGAAAAGTACTAATACCCGCGTTTGGGGTTGCCCGTTCTCAAGAAGCATTACTTATTTTGGAGAAATATAATTATAATGGAAAGATATTTATTGATGGATTGGCAAGAAAAATCTCTATGTTATTTTTAGATTATCCCCAGTATATTAAAAACATGAAATTGTTTAGAAAAGCCTTAAGAAAATCACAATTTATAACAAGACCTAAAATTAGATCCAAAGTAAAAGATACTAATGGAGTTATTATCTCACCATCCGGAATGCTTAAGGGAGGTGCGGCAATTGAGTATATCCAAGCAATATTACCCGATCCTCTATCCGCAATTTATTTGGTTGGATACCAAGTTGAAGGAACTCCCGGGAGGAATTTACTAGATGAAGGTGTCTTTGAATTTAAAGAAACGGGAAGAAATAGACATGAATATCTTGATTTAAAAATCGAAGCAAGATGTGATTATGATTATTTTGATTTTTCTAGTCATTCGGATAATACCCACATTCATGAATATATAGATGCTATAAAATTTCAAGAAAATTCATCTAAAGACATTTATTGTATTCATGGAGATAATAAATCTGCTACTAGTTTAGCAAGTGAACTAGTGAATAAAGGTTATAATTCAGTAGCACCTGAGATTGGGGAAGTTTATCAGATTTAAACAATGTTCCCTTCCTTAATCGATTTTACTTTGCAATTGTTTTTGTATTACTTTATCACAATTTTTTAGGAACAACTCAACTTTATCAACAGGAACTATCGTCCCTGCTGCAGGAGGATGTCCACCACCTAGCACATCAATACCAGTTAGATCGCAAGTTTTTCTAATAGCTTCTGAAAGGTTCACTCCCCGATCAACCAAATATTCAGAGGCTCTTCCTGAAACTTTATATACTTCCTCATCAGTTCTTTTAGCTAATCCAAAAATTGGTTTTGAATTATCAACTCCTTTTACATTTTCGAAGATTAGCATGGATGCTATAGTACCAACAAAATTTTCAAGTATTACATCCTCCCCAAAGAAATACTGAATTGCCTCTTTTTGTATCAATTTATCATTATCTTGGATCCATGAAAGACTTACAACTAATGATTTTCGATATGAATCTAAAGCTTCCTCAGATTGCTGGTAAATCTTCGTTCTATCGCCCATCGCAATTGCTATTCCTAATGAAGCGTTATTTGTTCGACCACAAGCATTTAAAAGATTGGAGAATTCTTTCGCATCATGAAGTTTCGAACCAATAGCTTCCTTTTTCAATAAATATCGATTCACAATTAATTTTTCTATTATTTTACTTGGTTCTAAATCTAATTTTATTGAGGCGTATTCGATAATTGCTGAAGAAATTTTTTGTTTCTCATCTTGATTTAATTCTTCGAGAGTTTTTATTCTACCATCAGAATTTTCCATTAAGATTCCTTTGGTTTTTAAAAAGAGTAACGATCGATTCGCATCATTGGATAATCCTGGTAGACGGATTTCTGATGAATAAGCAATAGCTTCATTTAGAGGTTTCATTGTTGAGAAATTTAAATCGTCTACAACCTCAATTAACTCTGACTTAATCGCATCCTCTAAAATTAAAGTATTTAAACCCTTAAAAGATTTATTCAATCCTTTATTTTGTATATCTCCAATTGCACCGACAATAGCTATAGGAGATAAGTCAATATTTTCTTGTTTTACACATTTAGCGAAATAATAACATATGCCTGCTCCAGAGATTTCTATACTCCCATCAATATCATAGAAATAAGGATTGATCTGCCATTCTTTTGTTTTTTCATATATTTTTTTAATTTTTTGGATTTCTTGTTTACCAGAAACATTCTGAGGAATATGGTGATCTAAAATTAGAAATGATTTAAAATTTCCATTATCTCTTAATTCTTTCTGTAATTCTAGATATTGTCCACTCCCAAAATCAGAGAAGAGTAGAAAACTACTACATTCTTTCACCATTTCTACAATTTTTGCTATTTCTTTTTTCTCTAATTGTCTAAGTATAGTAATTTGAAATGGAATATTTTCTCTATATAAAGTTTTACCAAGAATTGCTCCCGAACTTAATCCGTCAGCATCTAGATGAGTATAGATATGAACTGGGGCTTCCATGCCATTAATTTGATCAAAGAAGGAATCTCTTACAATCCTTAGATCCTTATTCAATTTTTCTAATTTTTCTTTCTCTTCTTCCATTATTTGGAAAATTCAATAATCATAAATTCAAAATTAAAACTATATTATATTAAAATATCAAAATAATAATAAATACTCAAGTAAAAAAAGTACTTTTAACAAGGTGAAAATAAGTGCATCACATAAAAATAAATGAGTTGGCTCTTAAACTTGTCAAGGAATTAATCAATAAAAAAGAGATTTATAATATTGATGTTCATGAGTTAGAAAACAATTCAACTGTTCTAGATTTAACTAATGCTTCATGGGACGGAGGTAGATTAGTTGGAGAAATCTGTATGGGAGGATTAGGAACTGTCATGTTTTCTTCTTATACATTAGGTCGACACTACATCCCGAGTGTTAACGTTTACACTTCAAAACCATTGATTTCATGTATGGCCTCTCAACTAGCGGGATGGAATGTTAAGTTGAAAAAAGAAGTCGAAAAAGATGGAGAAATGAAAAAAAAAGTCATTTTTCAATCATTGGGTTCAGGACCAGCCCGAGCTAAGAGTAAAGTCGAAAAACTATTTAATGAGCTTGATTATAATGATGAGTCTGACTGTGCTGTAATTGTCTTCGAAACTGCTAAATTACCCAACGAGGAAGTTATGGATATTGTAGCAGAAAAATGTGGAGTTTCCTCGAGTAAAGCTTATGCTGTTTGCGCTCCAACTGCGTGTCTAACTGGTTCTATTCAAGTAGCTGCGAGGATAGTGGAAACAGGAATTCATAAGTTGCATGAAATAAAATTCCCTATAGATATCATTAAGGATGGTTTTGGAACGACAACTATTGCTCCTATAGCCAAAGATGATTTAGGTGCAATGGGGCGAACTAACGATTCTATAAGTGCTGCAGGGATGACATACTACACCATCAATGTTGAAAAAGAAAGAGAGGGAGAATTATTTGAGCTTCTGAAAAAAGGACCTGCGAACACATCTTCTAGCTATGGAAAGCCATTCCTCGAAACGTTTAAAGCAGCAAATTATAACTTCTATGATATTGATCCTGGCTTATTTGCTCCCGCAACCTATACTATGACTAATATGAAGACAGGAAAAAGTATAACTGTTGGAGCCATAAATCATGAATTATTAAAAGAATCTTATGGATTAAATTAGAACTCATTAAAAAGATCCTTTCTAACAATTACTTTTTTTTATTTATTAAATTTTAAGAATTAGGTTAAATTTCAGTAAGTTCCTCTTCATATTTAAGGATCTCATCAGCAGAAATATCTCTATCAAAGCTTATCTCCTTATGTATCCCTAAATAGGCACATGCAATTTTTGCAGCTGCTGCTATTTCAGCTTTTTTCAGAGTTATTGAGTACTCATCTTGTTGAAGGTTATCCTCTTCATATGCACTTTCTTGATATTTTTTGTCCTGAAGACGACCAGCTCTCTCATTTTTCATCTTATACAAAAGAGAAGCCATTTTATCGGCAATTTTAAAAGGCAGTTGATTCTTAACAACTAATCGTATAATATTATTTACATCAAAGTAATTTAAAGTATCATATTTTGCACGTAGAAAGCTTTTAAGATTTTCTGAGTTTCTTTCACATTCAATTTCTGTCCAATCATGAATAGCAAGCTTTCTCCTGAAAAAAATTAATTCCCAATCAATTCCTAATTCTTTAAGAAATTCAAGTAATTTATTTTCATTAGGTGTACGTGACTCTATAATAATATAGAGTTGTAAACCGTAATATTTATGCTCTTGTTGTAGGAAGAATCCACGCTGTTGCATAGATGCTAGAATAAGCACCTTAAGAGAATAGATATTTTCAGACACATTTTTTTTACTACAGTTTAAATAGATAACATTTCCTTCTTCGCTAATATATTCACAATCTAAAAATCCCAATATGCTTTCTTTATTTTCTTTTATAAAATTATATAATCCTGTTAGAGTAGGTTTTACATCAAAACGTACTAAATCATTTTCTCCTACAGTGACATAATCATTATAGTTGCTACCAATAGCAAGTTTAATGGCATTTAGCCTAAATTCTTTGTCTGCTCCAAAAACATTTTGAAATGCTTCGTTTATAGGAAATACTTCATTTTCGAGAATTTTTACATCAGCGATAGAACTTTCATATGGTTCGGGATCATTGAGCATTTTATTTAATACAGGTGCTTCTGAAGCCTCCACTTCAATTTCATAAGATTTAGCTAGGTCTCTTCGTATTATGTAAACCGATCTTTTTTTTTTGTTAAAAATCGATAAAGAATTATTGTCATCAAGCACTGCTCGAAATTTCTCAATGATTTTTTTTTCATTATCTTCAGATCCTACTCTTCTTCTACGCATTTTAATCAGCTAGTTATTTTTGAAATTTAATCGTGCTTAATATACATATAATATTTTTATCTTAAATTCTTAACTAATAA
The DNA here is from genome assembly GCA_048882645.1 of Candidatus Thorarchaeota archaeon. GTDB lineage: Archaea > Asgardarchaeota > Lokiarchaeia > Sigyniarchaeales > SOKP01 > Loki-b32. Next base: position 2,687 of record JBHLRJ010000133.1, on the reverse strand, counting down.
AATTATTTATCTTACTTTATAAAAAACAAAACACCCTCAATGCTACTTAAATTTTAAAAAAACTATCATTTAAACAAGGCTAAACTAAAGGAATTATTCTAATTCCTCTTGTAAAAAATAGTTGTCATCCTTCTTAATGTATACCATAGTAGAACCAAAATTATTCCGAACTGTATATTTATCTCCTTGAACATCTAATATTTCTATAGAATATGATAATCTCCTCTTGTTTAGGATATCTTGGACTATTTTTTTCTCTTCATTCGGATCCATAACTAACAATTATTTTTCACCTCAAAAAAATTTTATTATTTTTCCTTGACAATTCTCGTTTCTTTAGGTAAATTTGGTTTTTTTGTTATTATTTTATTATCAATAATTGGTCCACCAAACTAAGATTAAAACTTCATATGATTCAATCATTTGGAAATTCAGTTTCAAAATGAAAGAAAGGGGACTTGAGAAGCGAGATTTTTTACAATTGGATTAATTCTTTAATTTTATTAAAACTTGGAGTTTTTTTTAATAATCACTTTTTTAAATAAAGCACTTTATTATCAATATATATCTTGTTATTAGTTTTTATATTTTTTATTTTCAAATCGTAATAAACCCTAACGATTTTCTTTGAGTTACTATGGTTAAACAGACGCTTGATATTGGATTTTTCAGTAGTATGTATTCACAAGTTAATGGAACAGCGATTGCTTGTAAAAACCTAGCAGAAGCTATTGCTAAACATACTGGACATAATGTACATGTTTATGCTCCTGGAATTTTAAAACCCAAAAATAGACCAAAAAATCTTCACCTCCATAACTTCTATGGTGCTCAAATTTCTCCAAAAACAGGATTTGTGCTTAGTTTTCCAATTCATAGATATTTTTTTTGTCAGCGTGATTATCTGGATATTGCCCACATTCACACACATGCCAGTTTCGGAGGCTTAGCAGTCAACTGGGCTAAATATCTAGGGATTCCTATGGTTGGAACACATAATTCTCCTTTATCCTTTTATACGTCTCAATACATCCCTTTAGTTGGCGGACTTCTATCTAAAATGGACTGGGTCTGGCGATATGAGAGACACATATTAGATAAGTATGATTTAGTCTCAGTTCCTACAAAATCCAAAAAGGGACTTCTCAGAAAATACAGATTCAAAGAGCCTATAGTTTGTCTTTCTAATGGAATTCATGATAGTTATTTTACTGACGTAAGGGAAAATGGAATTCGAGATAAATACAATTTAGATAGCAAGAAAATTTTACTTTATGCTTCTAGACTTTCTCCTGAGAAGCATCAATTAAGTATTATTAAATCGTTCCGGAGGATTCAAAAGGAAGTACCAGATTCACATCTAGTTCTTGTAGGAAGCGATGGACCATCTTCTACTCATGTACGAAAAATGATTAAAAAGAGATCTTACCGAGATATTGTCTCTTATCTTGGAAGGGTGCCATTTACAGACTTATTAAAGTTATATAATACTGCTGACATCTCTTGTCTATGGTCTTGGATCGAGGCTGAAGGGTTAGTACTCTGGGAGAGTATGGCTCAAGGAACTCCATGTGTCGGAGCTAATAGTGTAGGGATATCTGATGTAATTCAAAATGGTCAAACTGGATATCTGGCTCAAAATCTAGACGATTTCTCTGAAAAAGTTGTAAAGTTGCTCAAAAATGATAATCTTAGGATTGAAATGGGCCAAAAAGCAAAGATGGTTGCGCAGAACTACAAAATAAGTAAAATCGCTAAAACGTGGATAAAACTCTACAAGTTTTTAATCAATGAACTTTATCCTTTACGATATTATAATGAGGAAAGGAAAGAGAGAGTCAATCTGGTGAAAGAGTTTATACATAAATTACCTAGAGTTACTTTTTAATTAAATTCTCTCTTAAAAATTAAATTCTTGTCTAATTTTACCAAGTTTTATTTTGCAATTTTTACATAAATTATATGATTTCTTATCAATCTCTTCAATATTATTTGAAAATCTCATTACACAACTGCTTTCCTCACAATGATCGGATCCTAATAATATATGTCCAATTTCATGACAAAATTCTTTAATTATCCTTTCATGAAAAAGATGATTATTATTTTGGCGATAGTAAAACTGTTCTTTCAATTTAAGAGTTGAGACTACACTACAACGGTGTTTTAGATGTGTCTCTCCAAATAGAAATAAGATAGTATCATCACTACTGGAATAAATAGGAAGATCTGTAAGTAAAATTATCAACCCGAGATTTTCTTTCATTCTTTTATCTATTAACACTTGATAAAATTTATTAGTAGGATGAATATTTAATTTATCATTAGTTCTTCTCAATTCTTTATATTCTGTTTTTACTCCTTTGGAGTAGAGCTCTTTAGGAAAACTAAATTGCCCCAGATTTCTAATTTCAAAAAAGAATGAATCATAAACTTCATTTAAATAATGTTCAATTTGAGTAAATAACTTCTCATCGAATTCTCCGTAAAATAATACACCTATATGACAAGGTAATATGAGTTTTTTTAAGGTATCGTCAACTAGCTCAAAATCTTCTGAATAGGAAATTCCTATTTTCATAACAAATTTTTTTAATTTTTCCTTATATTTCCGAATTTTATGTTCATATTTTTGAAATTTGGGGATCATTAAGTTAAAGTGAAGTTTGAAGTTTAAAATAATTATG
>JBHLRJ010000132.1:0-11438 GCA_048882645.1 Candidatus Thorarchaeota archaeon | reverse complement strand
AATGTGAATTTCAATATAATAAAAAAATTAGACTTTTTCAATCGCATATTAGGCTTCAAGTTTCTTTATCTCTATTGAAATTTATTCTTTCTTTATTTTATATCTTTTTAATTTTACAAATGGAGTCAAAAAAGGAACATTGCTTTTATAATCTAAGAATTCTTGCCCATACCTAGCTTTTAACGCAAATTCTTCAACTTTCGCTAACACTATGTAAGCTATTACTTCTACAATCCAAATATACAGAAGGATCATATCACTATTAAGATCCCCGATATCAATTTTAAAAACAGGGCTAGTTTGAAAGGCTATTACTGTAAATCCAAAAGTAATGATGATAAATGCGAGATATTGAGGATGCCTTACAAATTTATATGGACCAGTTTGTATTAACTGGTTTCTGTGAACAATTTGATACATTAAAGAGAAAACGTAAAATAGAATTCCAAATAATACTAAATCAAATCCATGAGTTCCAATAAGAAAATTAATATCGTATAAGAGGATACTAGGATTATGGAAGAAGAATTCTAAGTAAGTAAGGAATGGAACACTCATTATTCCAAACCAAATAGATGTGCAAGGCACATATTGAAAGATTGGGATGATAAAAGAAGATATACTTGTGATAATCGAATTTAGTTTAATTTTTATTTTATTTTTTTCATAACTCATTCACTTTTACCTCAATTATTTGAAAGATCCTTAAGTTGCAAGAAAAAACATTGTTTATAAAGAATTGAGGTTCACTTTTCGAAGTTAAAAGGTTTATTTGCTAAGAATTATATTAAATGAGTAACCCTAGAAGTCTATTCGTATATTTCAGAAGCAGATGTCTTACTTATCTAAGGACTTATTGCATGCTAATAATTTAATGGAGGAAGGGAAATTCGAAGAAGCCATTCAAGTTATAGACAATTTTGAAAATAGGGAAGATATCTCATTAAATGATAAAATCGCATATTACGTGCTTAAGAGTTCTCTCTCTTTTAGATTATTTAAAAAGGATGATTTTCTTAAGTATGCCGAGAAAGCATATCAAGAAAGTAAAGAACAAAAACCTTCTCTACTTTTATTTGATGCTTATATTGAAAAAGCCCACTCTTACATTTGGAGATTGGAAAGTGATAAAGCTCTGGAGTTAATTAAGGATTGTGAGAATTTGTTAAAAATACTCAATAAAGAAACCCCACTAGAGTTATTTAAGAGAGAGGCTAATATGGCATGGATAAAAAGCGGTATTTACAGTATTAATAATGAATATGATACTTCCTTAGAGTTTGCAAAGCAATCTCTTACATTAAGAGAGAAGCTTAAGGTTAAGGTAGATTTAATTTTGTCTTACTCTCAAATAATGGAGATTCATTATGCAAAAGGGGAATTCAATAAGTCTTTAGAATTTATGAATCGATGTTTAGAACTTGCTAAAGAAATAGATTACAAAATTATCATTCAGTTTTGTTTTACAGAAGCTGGTTTAATTTATTCAGCAAAAGGAGAACTAGAACGGGGTTTGGAGTATCATGAAAAGGCTTTGAGATTAGCAGAGGATCTGAATAAAGCCTTTTTAATAGCAGCTTCTCTTAATAATTTAGGGTTGATCCATCAGCAATTAGGAAATTATGATAAATCTCAATCTAATTTCGAAGGGGGCCTAGAATTGTTTAAAAAGTTCGGTAGTCCCGGTCATACAGTGATAGATTCATTGTTTCATTTAGCTATTGATATGAATGACCTTGAGGGAGCAAAGGAATATATCGATCAGTTGGAAGAACTCAAGGATAATTTTAAGATTAAGATTATAGATATCATTTACCAAGTAGACAAGGCTATCCTTCTTAAATCAAATCCACGTGCGCTCTATAGGGGAGAAGCTGAAGTGATATTGAAACAAATAATTGAAGAGGATGTTGGTGACTATGATATCATCATTATAGCTCTATTAAATCTATGTGACTTGTTATTGGTCGAATTACGTAGTTTGGGCATGCTTGAAATAATTGATGAGCTAAAATTTTATATCTCTAAACTGCTTGTCATCGCTGAGAAAAATCACTCATATTCGATACTTGCAGAGTCTTACTTGCTCCAAGCTAAATTAGCTCTTATAACATTGGACTTGAAAGATGCACGACTTTTGATAGCAAAAGCACAGAGTATCGCAGAAAAGTATAATCTCTCACGATTAGCTATGAAAATTTCAATTGAACATGATGATCTACTAAGACACCTAAATATGTGGGAAAATTTACAAGATTCGAAAGTTAGCATAGCTGAACGTTTAGAATTATCTGGAATGACAGAACAAATGAGTGATATGATTCATCGACATGAAATAGAATTTCCAAAAATTTCAGATGAAGAGCCTGTGGTTTTTTTAATTCTTTCTCAAGGGGGGAGACCAATCTTTTCTCAGTTGTTTGCAAAGGAATGGGAGTTTGAAGATCATCTCCTTGGAGGATTTTTATCAGCTATTAATTCATTTAGCGATGAAGTGTTTGCCGAGGGGCTTGATAGAGCTATTTTTGGCAACTTTACTCTTTTAATGAGAGAAATTACGCCTTTTCTTATGTGCTATTTATTCAAGGGTCAATCCTATTTAGCCCAACAAAAATTATCCAATTTCATTGAAAATTTCCAAAAAAATACCTCATTATGGGAATTTCTTGAGAAAGCTTTTAACAAGGATCAAATTCTTGATTCCAAGGATCTTCCTTCTTTAAGTTTACTAATTAATGAGAGCTTTAAAATTAATAATTTAAATTAAAATTCGATTAATTCTAAATTATTTGATTCTTTTTTTTTGTTCAATACTTTCGGATGGTTCGAAACTCTTACAAATGGAGTCTTTCGTTAAGTATTTGTTCTTCATTTTACAGTGTGATATTTCCTCATGATAGTAAAGGCAATCACAGCAAGTATAGAGATGTTTTTTAAGTTTTACTCTTACTTCTTTTAGTTTATCGGGAATAATTCCCTTTTTTAGCATTAATTTAAGTTTATCTAAAGGTGTTGCCGTTATTTTGCAATATATGATATTTGGTGTAGGTGGTTCCCAAATTTTGATTAAAGAAGGACCATTAGGAGTGGCTTTAACCTCATTATACCCACAAGCACAAGATTTTTTTCTTAGAAGATTTCCGCATTCAGGGCAAAATTTAACCATTTTTCTCGCGAATCCTATAAAATAGTTAAAAGAATTTATTCAAGTTCCTCTAATCCCTTAGTTTTTATATCTGGGCGTGGTGGTACTCGATAATAGATTTGATTGGGATATCCGATAATTATAACACCCCAGATATTTCCATGAACACCCGCAATTTTCTCTCTCGCTTCTTTATTTGATGATAAAACCCCGTGAGCTAATCCTATCCAACATGTTCCTAATCCTAAAGTTTGTGCGCTTAACATGCCATATGTTAAAGCAATTGTTGAATTCATTGTGTCTCCAGGATTATTTGAATGAATAATCATGACATGAGGAGCATTATAAAAAATTGTATCTATGCCTCTTTCCTTAGCTTTGATGAAGTTTTCACTATATCGTGGGTTACCTGATGCGATAATTGCATCCATAACTACTCCTGAGAGCTTTTTAATTTTTTCCTTATCTGAAATTATAGTACAATGCAATGTCCGAATATTGGCTCCTGTAGGAGCATATCTCATAGAATTCAATACTTTTTCTATTAATTCTTTAGGAACTTTTTTCTTTTTAAAACGCCTTATTGAACGTTTAGCGCTCATAAATTTGTGCATGGTTTCATATGAAATTAAATTACTAGGATCTTGAACTTCTTCAAAAGTTAATAATTCTCCAATATTCTCATATATAATTGCATCAGATCTGCACATTGCTACACAACGCCCACACGAATCACATAAATGATTAGGATCTTCAAATATTACTTTATTTTGTTCTCTATCACGTCTAAAATATCTTGTACATGCGTAAAAACACATTTGACAGTTATCACACTTTTCATAATCTATTCCGAGTATTGGCATAAGCAAAAACAGCTTGAAATGATTAGTAATTTTTGTTAAATAAAATAATAAAGAATATTAAACTTTAATCAATTTGAATTAGATCTTCATTAAAGTTCGGAGTTAATCTTTTTTGGAACTTCTGTTATAATTTTCTCCTAATTTAAAGATGAAAGGTTTTGCAAAATAATATTTGACCATTCGGTGGTATTCTTAGCTGCTAATTAAGTTCAAATTTAATTAAAGGCTTTTAAGATGGCATTAAATCTATCTTCTACTTTTTTTCTCATAATTGGCTGAGTATGAGTGAAAATATAGAATTTTTCATCTCTTATAGCTTCAAATACGATAGTCGCAACGTCTTCAGGATTTATTGGCGGAGATCCCTCAAAAAACTGATTTAGTAATTCTTTTCGTTTTTTAACTATATTCTCATCTATTTCACTAAAATCATCCATATATTCTGATAAAAGTTTTATCATCATAACAAAGATATTTGTATTAACGAGTCCAGGGCATAGTAGTGAAACTTTAATTTTTGAACTATGCTCTTTTAATTCAATTGCTAATCGTTCCGAAAGAAATACAAGAGCATGTTTGGTTACACCATAAGTGGCACCACCTAATCCTGTAGAAAGGATGCCTTCTAAAGAAGATGTATTTATTATGTGGCATTCCGTATCTTGTTTAATCATTATTGGTACAAAGGTTTTGATACAGTGTATAGCTCCCCATAAATTTACTCCTAAAACCAATTCCCAATCCTTCAATTCGTATTCCCAAGTCAGACGAGGGAGTGCGATACCTGCATTATTAAAAAGTAAATGGACCTCTCCAAAGGAGTCAATCGTTTTCTGAGCCAAAAGTTCTATGTCGTTTGCTTTTGAGACGTCCGTTGGTACACTAAGAACTGAAATACCCTGTCTATTTAACTTCCTTTCAGTCCATTTTAATCCTTTCTCATTAACATCAGCAATTGCGATCTTCATTCCTTCTTTTGCACATTGTAAAGCTAAGCCTTGACCAATACCACTAGCGGCACCAGTTACTACTGCTACCTTATCTTTGAATTCTTTCATATAAAATATTTTTATGATATTACATAAAAAGATTATTCCAAATTCACTGAGTAGGTACAAAAAGTAAGGGAGAAAAAGCTTATAAGCTTACACACAGATAATAATTTAAAAGTTTAAGTAGGGTGAAAACTATATGAAAAGCCATGCTTCAAAAAGTATGTTATTTGTCGGAGTTTATTTAATCTTTCTTGGTTTTAGCTGCCTATTTTTTCCTGAATTTGTTTTAGAAGGTTTGGGTGTATATACAGTCCCAGATATATTCTCCCGAATGACAGGAATGATCTTTTTAGTATTTTCGTATATTTATATTCGTACAGGTCTTAAAGATAAAGGCATGGAATTCTTTTTTCTTATCACCGCCCAGGAAAGATTAACTATACCCATATTTTTGACTACTTTTTACTTATTAGGCTATGCAGAATGGCAATTAGTTGTATTCGGATTTTTTGATATGGGGCTTGGTATATGGACATGGATCGCTTTGAAGATTGACAAAAAAAATAAAAATAACACAAATAAGGAATTTAATCAAGGAGAAACTCAGTAATCAGACAAATCTAACAATTATTTTTTCTTAATTTCAAAATTTACATCCTCAAATTTATTATGGATAGTACGATAAATCTTAAATTTTCCGTCGTCTATAGCATGGTTAACAATGTCATTTATCTCTTGTTCATTGAGAAAATTTTCTGAAATGATTTTATCTATTTTTGTGTAAATTAATTCCCTAATCTTATACTTAAATCGATTTTTCTTCTTTTCAGCAATAACTCCTGATAATTTGACATGTTCTTCATGATCCATTATGTTTTGAATTAGATCGTCAATCCCCTCTCCATTAATGGCATCTGTCATGGATACTGGAGGTCTCCACCCACTTTGAAATGTAGAATCATCAAGCATCATTTCTATTTGCACAGCAATATCTTCTCCCCCTGTATCCTTTTTGTTAATATTATAAATATCCCCAATTTCAATAATACCGGCTTTTTGCATTTGGATAGCATCTCCATATCCCGGGACTAGGACTACAACAACGGTATATGCTAAATTATAGATGTCAAATTCCGCTTGCCCAACACCAACAGTTTCAATAATAATTAAATCCATTCCAAAGGCTTCATATAATAGGCTTATATCAAAAACGGCCCTCGAGATGCCCCCTTTATATCCTCTAGATGCAAGACTTCTCAAAAATATGTTTGGATGTAATGAAATATTTGTCATCCGAACACGATCTCCTAAGAATGCTCCACCGCTAAAAGGAGAGGTAGGATCTACACAAATGATTCCAATTCGCTTTCCTTCATCTAATAAACTTTTACAGATTGCACCAGTTAGAGTACTTTTTCCGACACCAGGGGATCCTGTGATCCCAATAATATATGAATCATGTTTTATATCTTCAAAATATCGAAAGATCTCGTGAGCTTTATCTGGTTCATTTTCTATAAGTGTTATTAGTTTTGCTAAAGCTATTTTATCTTTTTTTTTGAAATTCGCAATTAAGGTTTCTAAATCATCAATCCTCATGAATTCTAAGCTTCCTCGAATTTAACATAATGTCTACACTTTAATAAGTTGTAAAATTTCACATGAGTTTTTTAGTTTTTGATATATTACTCAATAAATCAAAATCTACTAATTTTTTTTCTTAGATACCATTAGACTTCTCTAAAAATATCAATTGTTTTCTGTGTAAATTTTTCTTATTCCTTAAAAAACGTCTAGTGCAAAATTAGAGAACATACTAATATTTATATTCGAGAAAGATCTCTTTAGAATGAGTTGAGAGAAAATGAGTAAAAAACTTGATTATAGGAACGGAGCTCGAGTTATTGTAGAGACATGCATGGGAATAAAGCCAAAAGAAAAAGTCTTAATTATTTTTTCTAAGGGTTTTGATAGAAATGCAAATCTTTTAGCAGAAGAAGCTGAAGCGTTAGGTGCTCAAGTTACAATTACTCAGGTGGATAATAATAATATTCAGATCGAACCTCCTGAAGAAATAACCAAACAAATGTTAAACTCAGATGTAGTTATGGGTGTTCTTCCCTCTAGTACAATTCAATTATTTCTTCATATGAATGCTAGGAGGGCTGCAACTGACGCGGGAGTAAGAGTAGGGGGAGTTCCTTATATTAAACCGGACATTACTAAGGAAGATATTTATAAAATTACAGAATTAACAGAGAAATTGGCTGATATATTGACTAATGGGGAGGAAGCAAAAATTACAACAAAAATTGGAACGGATATTATATTATCCATTAAAGATAGAATATCAGCGCCTCTTAGAGTAAGACATGCCGTACCTGGAGCATGGGGTGCTGTTCCTGAATATGCTGAAGCTGCCATAGCCCCTGTAGAAGGGACAGCTCAAGGAATCTGGATCATAGATGTTTTCTTTGAAAAAGTTGGTGCAATTAAAACACCTGTAGAAATAGTGGTAGAAAATGGTTATGCTGTGAGAATTGAAGGAGCTGAAGAGGCTGATAAAATAAAAGCTATAATAAAAACTGCTGATAATAACGCATCTAATATCGCAGAATTAGGTATTGGAACAAATCATACAATGAAAATGCCATCTGGAACTGTAGGAGATAAAATGATGATTGGTACCGCACATTTAGCTATTGGAAAAAATATTAATATTGGAGGAGAAACATATAGCAACATTCATCATGATGGTGTAATGAAAGATGTTTCAATTGAAATTGATGGGAAGAAAATTCTAAACAACGGTAGTATTTTGGTTTAATATCTCTTTTTTCTAGTTTATGATTGATATCTTAATTAGGGATAAATCATAATTTCTACCTATAATTTGAACTATATTAAATCTTTTAACAATACTTCTAGTCTGAAATCATGAGTTTAATAATAAAGCTTGCCTTTTTATTTAGTCCTTTTATTAGATTAGTTAATTTGATTAAGAGGATTGTATCTTCTTACATAAGTCATCTTCACGCGTTAGAGCCCTCTGATACTACTTTTAAACTAGGGTCATGGAATGATGATGCTCTTGTCCAAACGAAGTATGGTTTAGTATCTGGATTTTTAGATAAAGGATCTTGGTGCTGGAAGGGGATCCCGTATGCACATCCTCCAATTGGGTCTCTTCGTTGGAAAGCACCACTTGATCCAACCCCATGGAACGGAATCCGCAAAACAAAAAAGTTTGGGAAGTCTGCAGCACAAGTTATGCTTTTTTTAGGTCCACTTGGTTCAGAGGATTGCCTTTATCTTAATATTTGGCGTCCCAAAACTTTAGAGACAAAATTGCCAGTCTATTTTTATATCCATGGAGGAGGTAATTCAATTGGTTCATCTGCGGAGGTCTCATATTATGGTAATGCGGTTGTTGAGAAATCTAACATATTATATATCTCTGTTAATTATCGCCTTGGAGCAATGGGGTGGTTCATACATCCTGCAGTGACAAGTAATGGTTCTCCTGAAGATAAAAGTGGGAATTTTGGGACTCTTGATCTGATCAAGGCTTTAGCATGGGTGCGAGATAACATAGAAGCATTTGGAGGGGATCCGAATAATGTTACAATTGCAGGTGAATCAGGCGGTGCTTTTAATGTTCTCTCACTCCTTATCTCTCCTCATGCAAAAGGGCTATTCCATCATGCTATAGTGGAAAGCGGATTATCTCTTATTGGAAGTATTAACACTGCTGAGACTCAAAGTTCCAATCTCCTTATTAATCTCCTAATTAAGGATCATAAAGCAAAGAATCAACTAGACGCTAAGCGAATCATAGAAGAAATGTCGGAAAAAGAAGTTGATAAGTACTTTCGTTCAAATTCTGCATTTAAAATTATGAAATGTATACCCAAAATGGATTTTGGAATGTCTGAATGGCGATCTATTTTCGCTGATGGTACAATAATACCAAAAGAAGGATATGCTATCTTTTCAACTGGAGAGTGGGCAAGTAAGGTACCGTTAATTATTGGTTGTACTAAAGATGAATTAAAGCTTTTTGGCAATTTTAGAAAAGATCCTCCAAAAAATACAAGATTATATCACTTAATCTGGCGGTATCGATCTCTCCTCTGGCGCGTGCACGGTCTTGATTCCTTAGCATATCAAATGACTTCAAATACTAACGTACCCATTTATGCTTATCGATTTGATTGGGGAAGTCCTGATAAAGATGGTAGGAGTGTTCTGCCTAATGGGATGGGACAGAACTTAGGTGCTCATCATGCTGCAGAAATTCCTTTCTTCTTAGGGATGGGAAGCAGTTCTATATTTATGCTAATAGGAAAAACACACACTAAGCGTAATCGACTTGGTCGGGAAAGATTAACTGATTTGTGTATGAATTATCTTGCCAATTTTGCAAGAACAGGAGATCCAAACGGAGAAGATTTACCTTATTGGTATCCTTGGGATAAAACAGAAGGGAAAAATAAGATTCTTATTCTTGATGCAGGTCTAGAAGATCTAAGGTTATCATACTTAAAGGAAATAATCACTACTCAAAGTGTTGTTGATCTTATCAATTTTGAGCTCAAGGAACCTGAACTAGGGAAGATATTATCCTATCTCGATGAATATATACCTTTTGGAATAAAGGAACCTGAACAATAAACAGAATGATTGAAATCATAAAATCAAATCAAAATTTTTATCAAACGCTAAATTTACCTTTCCATATCTAAATCCACTGAATTTGAACCAGCAATAGCACAAAATACACTAGCCTCCTCTATTCTGACTAAGATTAGAATTTAAATAAAAATTAAGATTAAAATTCTTTAGAGAAGTAAAAAAGATGTATGTGATTTCTTACTATTTTTTAACGTTTTCTTTAATGAATTTTACAATATCACTAGTCATTGATCCGGGACCATAAACGTTTCCAACACCCATTTCTCTTAGTTTATTAAAATCTTTCGCAGGAATTACTCCACCGATCAATATTAATATATTATCTAATACTCCTCTGTTCTTGAGTAAATTTATTACTTGTTGGGTATATGCAAAGTGTGCCCCTGAATGGATGCTTAAACCAATTACATCAACGTCTTCTTGGATTGCCGCTTCAACGATTTGTTGAACATTTTGAAAACCTCCAAAAATAAGTTCCATACCAGCATCTCTAATTGCTCTTGAAACAACAATACCCCCACGCCAGTGACCATCGATGCCTGGTTTTGACATTAACACTCTAATCTTCTTATCATTCACGATTTTTCACCTTAAAACTTAAATTGCTAATGGAGGTTCCCAAATGCCCCAGATTTCTCTATATATATCGCAGATTTCGCCAACCGTTGCGCCCTCTCTTGTAGCTTCCATTACAATAGGCATTACGTTTTCCTCTTTTTCGCAAACATCTCTTAATTTGTCTAAGATTTTCTCAAGCTTGGCATTATCTCGACGAGCTTTTAACTTTTCAATACGGTCGACCTCAATTTTAATTGCTTCCTTACTTGTTCGAAAGACATCTGTAACTGTATCATATGGTACTTCGTATTTATTAACACCAAGCATAATTTCATCACCATTCTCAAGACGCATTCTCCTTTTGTGAAAGGCGTCTCTCATTTCTTTATATAAGAATCCTGTTGAGAGTGCCTTATCAATGGAACCTACTTTTTGAATTTTGTCCATGTATTTCCAAACTCGTTCTTCCACTTCATCAGTTAACCACTCAATGAAGTATGAACCAGCAAGAGGATCAATTGTATTATGAATTCTTGTTTCATCTGAAATAACTTGTTGGGTCCTTAAGGCAACCAGAGCAGCATCTACAGATGGTAAACATATTGCTTCATCATATGAATTGGTATGTAACGACTGACATCCACCTAAATTTGCTTCTAAAGCTTGAATTGCGGTCCTTACTATATTTATTTTAGGTAGCTGGGCAGTTAAAGAAGAACCCGCAGTTTGTACGTGGAATCGAAAGCCTAAGTTTCGTGGATCTTGCGATTCATACTTGTCTTTCATAAGTTTATACCAAATTCTTCTTGCTGCTCTGAATTTCGCTATTTCTTCAAAGAAATCTTTATGTGCGGCTAAATGGAATGCAAGACGTCCAACAAAATCATCAATCTTCCAACCTCTTTCAAGTAAATTATCAATATGAGAACAAGCACTTGCGAATACAAAACCCAACTCTTGAACTGCGTCAATTCCCCCTTCCCGGTAATTGTAACCTGTGAAATTTATTGGGTGCCAGCGGGGGACGTGCTTCATAGGCACAGTCCACTCAATGAAATCGCATGCTAATCTTAGTATATGATTAGGTGGACAGTTTTTATAAGGAATATAACCGACAGTCATAGTTAATATATCATTCTGAGTTGTTCCTGTTAACTGACTAATGTCATATCCCCGCATTTG
>JBHLRJ010000131.1:0-11622 GCA_048882645.1 Candidatus Thorarchaeota archaeon | reverse complement strand
CTTGAAGATCATCTAAAAAATTGTCTAAAGCATCCTCTAAATGCTTAATAATTGAGTTTTCCATCTTAATTTGCTCCATTCTTATCTATAAATTAATTTTGACTTTCAATAAAATACAATATGAATTCAGGATCTAATAAATTATGCAAAGGATAAGTCTTATCAACTATTTCAATTCCGGTAAATCTCCCATGAGGGTTATCAAACTCAAATATTTTTATCCTTTTTTCAACTTGTCTATCTCTAAAGATATAAAAAATTTGACATTTTTGTTCTCCCATATACAAAAGATAAAAAATCCAAGTTTATATTTAATTCATGATTTTTCTCCAGTTTTTATCCGCCGACGTAAGACAAATAGTTACTTTTTTTATCTTTTTATCTCAATTATATTTACTTTTTTCCTTTCAATATATTCATTATTTCATGTGAAGCACGCCCACATTCGAAAATAATAAGGCCTAACTTCGCAAACGATGTCGTTGAAACTGCCAGCAAAGCAGGGTCTGCTTCAAAGACTAATAAATACCCATCATCTCCCTTGATATACAGTTGGTTAAAAACGCCAATTTCCATTTCTAAAACAACTCTTTGGGATAAAGAGAGTAAGGCGGCAACCATAGCAGAAATTTTAGTTTCTTCATAATTCCGGGGGATTATTGAAATAATAGGAAGACCCTCCATTGATGTTATCATAGCAACAATTATATCAGGATTAGCTCTTAATAATTTTTCCAAAACATCTTTCAACTTCATTAGAATATTATTTTCATCCATCATGAAACTCTCCCTTATTCTTTTAACCTCCATTTAAACAATCATATGCTAATTAGACTTTATCATAAAGTATCTCTTCTATACTCTTTAATCTAGCTGACTGATTACGATCTATAGGTGACTCTTTATTATGATTGCATTTCTTTAACACTTGAATTACCTCTCGACACGAATCTAAAAGAAATTCTATATCTTCTGATATTTGAATTCTCCCCTATTTTTTATTACTCGTTTTTCGAACACATAAAAGATTATACTTTGTATATTAAGTATATCTAACTGTATATTTAGTGTATATTTTTGTATTTAAATCTTTGTTTCTCAGATTCATTTAAATATTATATCCCCCCATCTTTATATAGAATAGTATACAAATAATATACAGATAAATTAAAAATTTTATATATATATCTTAATAATTAAAAAGGAAATAAAAAGAAACCAATAATTCTAGGTGCCAAACGATTACTACAAATTCAGAAGAAGGACTTAGCAATAAAGATCGAATTTTGTATTTTCTTAAGTCTAACTCTTTAACTAGCTCAGAAATAGCTAAAAAACTTAATTTGAGTAAACAAGACACTCGTACTTATCTTCTCCGCCTAAAAAGAGAAGACAAAATTAAAACCCTTGGAAAAAAAGGACGCTCTTACATCTATACTTCTAAAAATCCCTTAGAAACTGAAAAATCTCCTCCTTCTATCACTACTAATGAACTAGTAGAAGTGCTAAAAGAATATGTTGATTTGGAACCAAATTTTAGGAATAAAATCATTCAGAAAATTGCTGAACTTGAAGCCAAAGTGAACGCTTTAACTTCCAAAAAAATAAAATACTTAGAAAATGAAAAATTAATCGATATGCAAGAAAGTTTATACGATAAGGAACTTGAAGAGGAACGTGAATTATACGATCACCTCACCTCTCAAAAAACAATGCCTTATTCTAACTACGAGTTAGATTGGTATTTTATAATTCTTGATTACTTTCAAAAAGAAAAAGATAATAGGGAAAAAATTGAAATCTGGAAATGTCACTCTTTAATTAGATTAATGAAATTATTAAATCAGACTAAAAATAAAACATTTGTTGCTAATGCAATTGTTGTGATTCTCTCTTTATTTGAGGATATTCCTCCCGACACATTTAATAATCGTGGAGTTAATCTTAACCGTATATCCGTGAAAGATAGAAAATCCTTAAATGCAAACTTAAAGGAAGAATTTATAACTAATTAAATTCGTGATTTGATAGTAAAACAAGTTTACCATTCATAAGAACAGATTTTACAGACATGCTTTTTAGCATACATAGGTATTGGTTGATTTCATGCATTTAAAGGGTGGTTTTCATCCCGTTGGTAATGAAGAACTACGACACCTGATTTGAAATTCTTTGTATTTATTAGCCTAAGTTTGATGGTTTGATCGATCCCATCAAATAAAAGCTTTCCTTTCCCAATAATAATAGGTTGGACTAAAATCCAATAATCATCTATTAAACCCTCATTTGTTAGTGCCTGGATTACACTTATACCTCCTACAGATAGACTTTTTCCAGATTGTTGTTTAAGTTTTTTAACTTCTTTAATAATATCATCGTGTATAAGTTTTGTATTATACCATTCAACCTTTTCTAGTGTTTTCGAAAAAACAATTTTAGGCATGTTATTAATCTTATGTGCAAATTTGATCATGGATGCTGTTGCTTCTGGATCATTAGGAGCTATTGGCCAGTAACTTTCCATAAGTTTATACGTTACCCGCCCAAATAAGATAATATCTACATTATTCAAAAGATCTGTGTAAAAATCATGCAATTCATCATCTGCAATTGCAATTTCATGATCAGCATAACCATCAAGCGAAACATTTATTGCCGCTAATAATTTCCGCATTTAAATCCTTAAATTCTATAACTCATTTAATGTTATCTTTCATATTTATTAAAACTTAAAAAATCTTTTGCCAACTTGTTTCTGAATGCTCTTTTTCTTCCTGGGTTTCATTATTGTCTTGAGAGAGAAATACTTCAGTTTTTTTCTCGTGCGATGAAATTTCAATCGTTACTTGATGATAATTCTCAGGAATATCGGTTTTACTTGATAACGGACTATAAAGTGAATACTTAATAGTGTTCTCTTGTTTAATTTTAAGAATAGTTCCTTTATCTTCACAATACTTCCCCTCTCATTCTCCTTTCCATATAATTGGACTTCCTTCTTTCCAATCAGATTTAACTTTTGCACCAAACATGAATTTTTCAAAAATACTTGGATTTATTTAAGCATCCCACACTTTAGCTAATGGAGCATCTATTATGATACATGCTCCTACGATAAATTTTTCATTACTTTTCATTTTAGAAATTTAAAAATCATTACCTAATTATCTGACTCTAGTAATTAAAATTGAATAAATTCTAAAATTCGATTGAATAAATATCAGTTCACAGAACCTTGAAGAAAGAATAATAAATATAAAGAATTGTGAACTCAAAAAAATGAAAAGAAAATTTCATACGGAAAAATTTAAATAACTTATATAGTTAATATTTGCTTTTCAGAAAGCTCCACTTGCATTGGGCATGTTTGAAAGTATTTGTTGTGTAATATCCCAATACTCAACGATCTTGTCACCTTCAAAACGAAATAGGTGAACTTGCCTTAACCCTCCTTCATTAGGCTTAGATTTAGCATTTAATAGTTCTGTGTGCACTGCAACAAGCTCTCCGTCAACAAGGACATTTTTGACAGAAAAATCTGGTTCCGCATTTTGTGCACCTAAGTTTTTACTTGCTTCTATCATTGCTTCAGTTAGATCTTCTATGCTGCCAGAGACATATGGGTTGTGCGTTTTACAATCGGATGCGTAAAATCGCAAGCCTTCCTTAAATTTTCCCATACTCACTAATTTAAAATATTCAAGTGCAATATTCTTCAGTCCTATCTCTTTTTGCTTTTTCAAAATTATTCTACTCTTTTTTTTAGTCAGATATACTATTGTGTTAGTAATTTCTAAATTTTATAATTCATTGTTAAAATTTAGACTCTTAATGAGCCACGGAATCCCCTAGAGCTATAAAATGTGTGCGCACTGCTATGAAAGACGAAGACATGATCGTAACGATAGTCACAAAAGATGGCACCGCCGAGTTTTCTAATATCAGAAGGCGTTTTCACCCAGCTCGACGTCCTCATATCGAAATTTCCAAGTTCCTGCAATTCTCGATATTGTTCTTCCGTCAAAACCTCAATGCCTATAGCTCCTGCTAGATCAATAGCATTACCCGCTGGATGCACCCCTTTCTTTTCCCTCACTTCTTGCCCTTCATGGTCATAACAAATACTTCTGCGACCCTTAGGACTTTCTGCTGAACAATCATAAAGGATGTATTCGTCCGTCTTTTCATCATAACCTACGACATCTGGTTCTCCACCCGTTCTTTCCATTTCACTGAGTGACCATAAATTTTCGCTATTAGCTTCCAGCTTTGCTTGTATATTAGACCATTCAAGTCCTTTATGACGATTCATGTTTTTCTCAAAACGAGCTTTCAAAACACTGAATAATTTTTCACATTCTTCTGATGACAGATCTTTTTTGATGATGATAATTTTTTCGATGATCTTTTTTGATTCCGATTTAGGCATCATTAAAAAATTTTTTTTGGAATTTATAAATTTTCCCTGTTTAAAATATAGAATAAATTTGGTTAAAAAGAGTAATGAGAGTTGTTATAAGTTTCCTTCTAAAAATTATTAGCGTCATTTTTATATTACCAATAGCATTACTACGAATAATTTATTACTTAGAAAAATCAAAAAAAGTAGAAAAAAATTGAGAAAAATTATTATTTTATCTTTTATTACACTTGACGGTGTAATGCAAGCGCCCGGAGGTCCAGAGGAGGATACATCCGGAGGATTCAAATATGGTGGCTGGGTTTTTCCTTATTTTGATGAGTTTTTAGGCAGAACCATGAGTGACCAGATGAACGACCGTTCTGATTTATTGCTTGGTAGAAGAACCTTTGAGATTTTTGCATCATACTGGCCTCAGCATGAAGATGAATGGCCCGGGATCAACGAGGTAACAAAGTACGTTGCTTCAAACACACTATCTACTCACCAATGGAGTAATTCAGTATTTTTAAAAGACAATATAGTAGATCAAATAAAGGAATTAAAAAAACAAGATGGTCCAGATATACAAGTTCACGGAAGCAGTGTACTTATTCAAACACTTCTTAAAAATGATCTAATTGATGAGCTATGGTTAAAAATATTCCCAATTACTCTTGGGAATGGCAAGCGCTTATTTGAAAAAGGCACCATTCCTGTTAAATTCAAGTTGATTGAGAGCAAGGTTTCGCCTAATGGTGTTATAATTGCCTCTTATATAAGAGACGGAGAAGTTACGACAGGGTTATTCGAATAACTATGTATGGATACCAAAATCAATAAACTGACCTATCTTACTTAATACTAATTTTTACCTAAAAACTAAACTTTTTTACTTCTTATCCATGGATCTGTACTTAAACTGCCTAGGTTTCTACTTGAGTTTAGTCCTCTGTGTAAAAGAATAATTAAAGATGATCTAAAAAAAGTTAAAGAAGCATCTGGATGTAAAACGTACAGTGAGGTTGTCGCACTCCTTATGAGAAGCAATAAAATTGAAGATGTCTTAAATCTATTTTTCGGGCGTATAATGGGACAAATGGCAATATTGTCTAAATCAATTGATGAGTTAAAACAAAGTATATCAACTTAATTCTTAAGATGAGGAATGCTTTTATTATAGAAAATTGATATAAATTCAAATCTCATATACCTTTCACGATATAGAAATTAAGACAAGATTTTTTTGACATTTTTGGATATCCTTAAATTATCTCAAATTTTATTTCATTTTGTTAGCATTATAGATAAGATTTAAGATCTAAGTGCTAATTAGTTTAAATTAGCTTAATAGAGGTGATAAACAAAATGTTATTTATTACATATTGGGAATTAAATGAAAATTTTGATCCATCAGAATTAGCTGACCTAGCTCAAAAAGTTTTAAGTAAAGGACTTTATCCCACTGAAGGGGTCAATCAAATTGGTTGGTATGTATCTACAGGAGATTATTGGGGAATTACAATAACAGAAGCAGATACTGAAGAACAATTAGTAAAAGACACAAATGTATGGCGATTGGCTAAACCAGGTTTATTTAAATGCATTAAAAGCTCTGCTGCTATGGAAACTGCTAAAGCGATCCCTATTCTGATGAAACTCAAGGAGCAGCTTGGATAGTAAGAATAATTTAAGAAAATACCTAAATTCTAATTAATTTTTTTTTAATTTAAAACAAAAATTTAAACGTTAAGTCAATTATCATTACTTCAAATCTCACTATTTTTCGAAAAAAAACATTAAAATCTTTATGCCAAACAAAGATGAAATTTTAGAAAATTACATTGAACCTGACATTGTGGTCGAATATATCTTTATCGAAAGAGCTGAAACACAGATTAAACCTATTAACGACGACCAGGGATATCAAATGGGATTTTTTAACATGTTTATCTCTGGTACCTATAAGAATGATAATCTTCATGACTTTAAGACTCA
The DNA here is from genome assembly GCA_048882645.1 of Candidatus Thorarchaeota archaeon. Lineage (GTDB taxonomy): Archaea > Asgardarchaeota > Lokiarchaeia > Sigyniarchaeales > SOKP01 > Loki-b32. The sequence goes on along the minus strand of JBHLRJ010000131.1, from coordinate 5,225 downwards.
GCTATTAAATGAACTAAATTATTGTGTAAAAACCTATGAAAATTATAAATCTGAAGTTATCGATCTAAATGAGTATAAATTTGGCCTTGTTGATAATGATAAAAACGTTACAGAATTTGAATTCATGGATGATGCTTTTTTCACGGCTTTAATGGAATCATTGAGAAATCTAATAATTGTTGGCACCAATTTTGACATTGAGGCGTTCAAAAACCATGAAATCTTTAACGATTGGTTTGATAATTATACTAATAGAATTTAGAATATTGAGTTTTGTCATTTTGCATAAAATAAAAATAATGTAAATTATTATCCGTAAGTATTTATGAATAATTAATCCTGACTTCGCAAGTATTAATCTTGCTGATGTGGCGATTATTTCTTTTTCATTCTTACCATTTATCGGACTACAATCAATATATCCCTCAACATGCCTGGATTTTGCGATATCAATTGCTTCCTTAGAAGAAATTTCCCGATCTTCCTCAGATCCAAGTACTACTCCACAACAATTATTGGAAAGGCATCCTGCTCTGATTTCATTTCTCTTCTAACTAATAATAGCCAATCATCAATATGAGATTGGTTAGGTTGCTTGGCTGAAAGGGAAAAAATGAGAATCTTTTTACAGCAAGTTATTTACTTTTTTAAAAATGTGATATAGTGTTTTTTTAGTTTTTTTATTGTTTTTATGTTCTTTTCTTTGATTTCAATTTGCTTTTTGTCTCTTCTATCTGATCTTTAAGGTTCCTAGCAATTTGAGAATCCCCTAATCCTTTCTCTGTAAGAATTGCCAACATTCCTTCTAAATAGCTTATTAACTTATCGTAATCATTAAGATCGCTTTGAAATAAACCAAGATTATTAAGACAAAATTCTCTTAATTCTAAATTAGCAGTCTTTTCAGCAATGTCTAAAGCTTTTTCGTAGTGTTTCAATGCGGCTGGAAAGTTTTTCGTTAGTTTATACGTGTCTCCGATATTGGTATGAAGATAACCCTGTCGTTCTAAATCATTTTGTTTTATAAAAAATTGTAGTCCTGTTTTAAAATAAGATAAGGCATTAATATAATCCCCTTTTTCTAAATTTGTCATTCCCAAATTACTCAAAATTCTTCCTTGCTCAATAAAATCTTCTTGTTTCTCATAAATTCCAAGTAATTGCTCTAAAAGCGGCTCGGTTTTTCTTAGATCTCCCTGATCATTATAAATATTTGCTAAGACATTAAGAGCTACTATTTTTGTTGAATCATTTTTAATTTTATCTTTTATTTCTAGTATCTTTTGAAACTGTTCCACTGCATCAGGGATCTCATCTAACTGTTTGTAAATTGCTCCCATTTCAAGAAGAACTTCTCCCATCTCATCATAGTATTCTAATTTTTCATAAATAGAGTATGCTTTTCCATAATATAGTAAAGCATTTCTAGAATCTTTTTGAGAGTAATAAATAGAAGCTAAGTTATTAGTTGCTAGTACTTTTCCTTCTAAGTAACCAATATTTTCAGCAAGCTGCATTACCTCTTCAGCTTTCTCTATAGCTTCTTGAAATAAATTTAATTCACTACTTATGACACTAACAATATTTAAAACATCAATTTTATGAGTCGGTTCTCCAAGTTCATCCCAAATTAGAATTTCTGCTTTATATTCGTTTAACGCCTCCTCATAGTTTTTATTTGAAAATAATAGATCTCCGATTCTTCTATGACAATTTGCTATTTTTTCCTTATTTTCTAACTGTTTATAGGTTTCTAGAGCTTTTTTGAAATTATCTCGAGCTTCAACAAAATAACCGCTCATGGAATGGATTTCCCCGATTAATATAAGTGTAGAGGCTTTTTCTACTGAATCATTTAATTTTATATTAATCATTAATGCTTCATCACACATTCCCAATGCTTTTGAGAAATTTCCTTGATCTTTATATAATTCTCCAAGATAATCTAGTATTGAGGCTTTTGCACCATAGTTTCTTAGTTTTTCATTCAACATAAGAGCTTCCTGATAAAATTTTAATGCTTCAGAATATCTTTTTTCATAAAAGTGAATCCTACCTATATTTCCAAGGACGATTGCTTTTCCTGAGAGACTTCCAAGCTGATTATTGATCTGTAATGCCTCTTCAAACTGTTCTAAAGCTTCAGAATATCGGTTCCGATTCATGTAAATAATCCCCATATTATTGAGAACCATAGCTCTACTTAATAAATCTCCAAACTCATCATACATTTTGAGAGATTCCTTATATTTTTTTATTGCCTCCTCATAGTTTTCTCGTTTGTAATAAACATCCCCGATACTTTTAATACAAGATGCTATAGCTTGAAGATTTTTGTTTTTTTCATAAATTCGAAGACTTTCTTCAAAACCAATCAAAGCAACATCATAATTTTCCTGAAAAAGCTGGACTGTTGCAAGATTAGTAAGAGCTTCAACCAGAACAGGAGAACCATCCATAGAGCTAACCTCCAATGCTGTTCTAAATGTCATATTTGCCTTAGGATAATCCCCTTTTTTAAAATAAATATTTCCTAAATAATTCAAAGCTAAGGATTGAGCCAATTTATCTCCACTAGACTCAGATTCTTCAATAATTTTATTTATGCATCTTATCGCATCATCATATCTTTCATAATCTTGATAAATTCTCTGAGTAACAAACAATTTCTGGATGTTATCCGGCTTAGGAACTTTTTCCTTAAGCCAATTTAGAGAATTATTTTCAATATTAACCAAACTTAACTTTGGTTTGATCTTTATAAGCTTTTCAATCAATTTACTTGTATTTACGTCCACTCGATAAACATGGTTTACAAATCCCAAGTTTTTAATAGAAATAAGGATCTCGTTTATTTTATCCATTGACTCCGATAAATCATTTTGAATATCTTCAATCTCATATATTTTTCCATGCCCCTCATCATCGAATTTATAATTTAACCATATTAAGTTTTTTAAATTTTGAAGAATTTTCAATGTAGGGACGACATCAAAATCATCACTCCCTGAATAACCCATTACTACCAATGAGCGGTTTCTTGTTATATTATCGAATAATGGACGCTTAAATGGTTCAATTTGAAATACATTTAAACCATCTTTATTTGAACCAAATGCTTGGATAGTGGTTATTAAATAATCCTTAGTATCGTCCCCAGTAATAATATTCTTAGTTGAACCATGTATTTTGTAAATGGGATATTTTCCTTGTTTAATTAGTTCATGAGGATCATAATATTTTTCAAAATCATCTCTTGTAATTACTGGAACTATTTTATCGTCAGATATCCCTATCTGCTGTAAAGCATGCTCTATCAAGAAATCAAAATTAGTAGTAAGGACAAATTGTCCTTTCATGATCATGTCCGCAATGTAAAAATGTTGAAGATTTGGTTTATCACATAATCCGTAAAAATCTATAATTCTTAAATCGTTATCTAAGCGATCCCTAACAATCTCAATTAATGCTTCAAACCTAAGCTCTTTTATGTCCTTAATTCCTTCAATCTCTGATTCATCACATGTGTAATCGATGATCGTATCCATCATTGCCCTTCCAGCAGGTTGATGAGATGGAGCATCAACTGAAATCCCAGCCCCCACTAGAAATGTAATCTCTTCCATTTCATTTAATAGATCTCCAATATTTTGGTTAGTGATTTTGGATGGAGATTTTGAGATAAACAATTCCGTGAATTCTTCTGAATCTCTAATATTCTGAAGATCTTCTTCATCTTTTGCTTTATCTAGAATTTTTTTATCAAGTTCAATTGCTTGTTTAAGAAATTTTATAGATTTAATCTTGTCATTCCTTAATGACTCCAGACAAGCCTTATAAAACCAAATATTCGGATCTTTTGGCGAATCTTTCAATAACTCATCGAAATACAGTTCTGCTTCTTCATATCTCTTTAAATTTAGATTTATAAGTCCAAGATTACATTTAATAATAAAAAATTGGGGTAAAGTCGCGTCAGGTTTTTGACTCAGCAATAATTTACATGTATTTAATGAATCTAGATATCTGCTTTCTGCTTCTTCATATTTCTTTAAAGTATAAGAAATAGCTCCTAACATGTTTTGCGCATCTATTAATACTGGAAAGTATCTATCTGGGTTTTCTTTTCCCAATTTTTGATAAATTTTTATGGCTTCAAAATATCTCATTTCTGCGTTATCCAATTGTTCTAAATTCCAGTAGCATCCTCCAAGATCATGTTGAATGCTTGCAATCTCTTCTAAGAATGTCTCGGGATTACCTTCTGCGAGTTTCTCAAAAATCTTCAAAGCCTCAGTATATTTGACTATAGCCTCTTCAAATTTCTTTAAACCCCAATAAATTAAACCAAGGTTGTGCTCAATAATAGCAACTTTGGGAGTATACTCATCAGAATTAAGGTCGATTAATTTTTTACATAAATTCAGCGATTCAAGAAATACCGATATCGCCTCATCAAGCCTCGCTAACTTCCAGTAGGATAATCCTAGGTTGTATTGAATAACTGCTTTAGTAGGTAAATCTGGTTCTAAGTCTATTTCCGTAGCTTCCAAAACTTTCAATGCCTCACGGTTCAATATTACTGCCTCCTCAAACTTAGTTGACTTCTGATATGCTACTCCGAGTTGTGCTAGAAAACTAATGATATTTTCCACAAGATCTTCTCGAATCTTTTTGAATGCCTGAGGCTCAAAAATATTCTGAATGCCCCTCCATTTATAATTCACGATTTCTTCCTCAAATTGAGATGCTCCCTTCGTACCTTGAGTATCCCAACCATCTAATACCTTATATATTAAGTGATGCTTTTCCTCAGCTATTGTAGTCTTAAATTCACAATGCGTATGTGATATATGGCCCTCCCCAGTTTTCATCGGACATTCAGCAGCACAATCGTCTTTCAGATCACATGTATCTATAAGAGACTCATAGTGCGGAGAAATTAAGAATACTACAATATCACTTGTTTTCAATCTACGGATACTATCCTCATGAGAAGTCTCTCTATCTGGAATGAATTTCTCCATATCGATGCCCTCAAATACGGCATCCAATTTGTTTAAAATATCACTCCAGAATTCATTTAAATATCTATAAGTGGAGCTTAAAAATATTTTTAGCATTAGATCTTTTTCCTTCTCCTTTTCTAGTAAAGTAAAATTATTTTATTGAAAGGTTCATGATCCTTAGCATAAATGCTATTGACTATATTAAAAATATTTTAC
>JBHLRJ010000130.1:0-11724 GCA_048882645.1 Candidatus Thorarchaeota archaeon | reverse complement strand
CTTCAATCTAATTACTATAGGAATGATAGATGACCTTATAGTCGTTGTCCAACCAGATGGTGAGTTTATCATCGACTATATTAAAGGTCATAAATTTCAAGATAAATTAGAATATGATTTTGACAAATTAGTAGGATATTCTCTATTAAATATTATATACCCTGATGATAGAAATCATATAAGAAAAATATTAACAAACAGAACTGATGAATCTCTACATATAAGGATTCAATCGTCTACAGAAAAAATATTATGGGTTGTAACTACTCCAATCAAATTTAAAACTAAATCCAATAAAGAGAGGATTCTACTCAATATTAAAGATATTACAAAAGAAAAAGAGCTTGAGGAGAAGTTAAAAGAGTCTCAACAGAAAATAAGGGAAATTAAAGAACAAGAATTAAAATACTCTGAAGAAAAATTTGAAAATTTGGCAGAATTATTACCTGATACGATTTTCGAAGCCGATTTAAATTTAGATTTAACTTATGTCAATTCTGTTGCCTTCAAAAAATTTGGTTACACCCCAGAGGATTTGGAACATGGATTAAATATTACACAACTATTAGATCCTGAATATCTTGAAAAAGCAACTTCCAAAATTCAAGAAATATTTAAAGGTGTAGAAACTGAACCAGAAGAATATCGACTTATAAAAAAAGATGGAACTAAATTTTATGTTCTGATTCATTCAAGACCGATCATGAAAAATGGAGAAATTGTTGGTCTAAGAGGTATAATACATGACATAAACAAAATGTATAATGCAGAACAAAAGTTAATCAAGTCTGAGGAGAAATATCGCCTAATTACAGAAAATGCAAATGACTTAATTGCTGTTTTAGATATGGACTTTCATTATCTATTTATTAATAAAAATTATGAATCATTGGGATATTCAAAAGAAGATTTATTATATCAAAATTCCCTTGAAAAGGTCCATCCTGATGATATAAAACGAGCTATAAAAGCCTTTAGAAAAGGTGTAAAAAGAGGAGGTGGTATGGAAGAGTTAAGAATAAAACATAAAGATGGAAGTTATTCATGGTTTGAGGTGAAAGGTAAAACATTCACAGACGAACACGGTTCACTTAAAGCTTTATTAATTTCTAGAGATATCACAGAACGTAAAATGTTTGATGAACAATTAAAAGAATCTGAAGAAAAATATCGTTCTTTATTTGAAAATATGAATGCAGGATTTGCATATCATGAAGTAATTGTTAATGATAACAATCAACCAATTGATTACAAATATCATGAAGTAAATCCTACCTTTGAAGCTTTAACCGGCTTAAAAAAAGAAGATCTAATTGGGAAAACTGTTACTGAAGCAATTCCTGGAACTGAAAATGATCCTGCTGACTGGATTGGTAAATTTGGGAAGGTAGGTCTTACGGGTATTCCTTTAACAGTTGAAGATTATTCAGAAGCTATAGATAGATGGTTTAAAGTATCAGGATATTCACCTAAAAAAGGATTCTTTGCTGTCACATTTACTGATATAACGGATCGTAAGAAGACAGAAGAATACTTAAAAGAATCAGAAGAACAATTTCGAACAATTGCTGAGCAATCATTAATGGGAATTTGCATTATTCAAGATTTCGAAATCAAGTATATTAACAAACAAATGGCTGATATATATGGTTATTCAATTGAGGAAATTATGGGATGGAAACCCAAAGAATTTGTCAAAGTTGTCCATCCTGATTATAAAGAAGTTGTTATAAATCAGATAACTGAGAAATTAGAAGGTAGCACTAATAGTGTCTCTCATTATATTGCAAAAATAATTAAAAAAGATGGAAATTTTGGATGGGTGGAAAACTATTCTAAAAGAATACCCTATCAAGGTAGACAAGCTGATTTGTTAACCCAAATAGACGTTACAGATAAAATTGAAGCTGAAGAGAAATTAAAAGCTTCTGAGCAAAGATATCGAGAATTATTTGAAAATTCACCTATTGCATTAATGGAGCAAGATTTTTCAGAATTGAAATTGTATGTAGATCGTTTAAGAGAATCAGGGATTGATGATTTCGAACAATACTTTTCTGATGATAATGAAGAGGTCTTAAAATGCATCTCTATGGTAAAAGTAATTGATGTGAATAGAAAGACCCTAGAAATTTACAAAGCTAATAGTAAAGATGATTTTCTTGACTATATGAATAGCCCGGTTAGTTTAGACCAAATGACTGAAGATATTTTTTTAGATAATAAGAAAGAAATCATCTCTTTAATATTGAATAACACATCATATGAATCTGAGGTTAAATCCAAAACACTTAATGGAGATCCACTATACCTTTATGCTAAAACACAAATCATTCCAGGATATGAAAATTCTTGGTCAAAAGTTATTCTCTCCATTATGGATGTAACTGAACGGAAAAGAATTGAAGAAAAATTAAAGAATTCTGAATTGAAATATCATGAACTTTTTGAGATGTCCCCCGACGGTGTTATTCTGGCAGACACAAAAGGCAATATAATAGAATGTAATTCGGGATTAGAGAATATTATAGGGACTAATGCAAATAAATTTATTGGGAAAAATTTCCTTCAATTAGAAGTTTATGATGAAGGTGTTTTAGAAAAATTAAACGATGGATATAATGATTTATTAGGTGAAAATCTTTTCGGAGCATTAGAAATTCCTATAACCTCAAATGATAAACAGACAAAGTGGGTTCAAATTAGGTCAACTTTGATCACTATGAATGAACAAACTTTTATTCTAGCTGTTATTCATGATATAACTACGTTAAAACAAACTGAAGAGGCATTAAAATCAAGTGAAAAAAAATATCGAGATTTGTTGGAGTCATCTTCTATAGGAGTAATGGAGCTTGATGTTAATAGTAAAGATTTAATCTATATTAATCCAAAATTACTAAATATAATTGGTTATACTAAAAATGAATTCAATGAAGATTTAATCCGTCATGAAATTATGAATCGCGATGATTTAACTAAGCTTTTAAAATCATATGATGAAAATGAATTGGAATTCCGAATTACTGACAAGTTTGGAAAATTGAAATGGTTATCAGGGAAAAGAGTACCAAATTTTGATGAAAATGGAGAATTAGCAAGTATGCGAATCTGGCTTGATGATATCACTGAAAACAAAATGTATGAGGAACTTATTTATGAATTAAACATCAACTTCTTGAATTTTACGACAAACAATCAAAATAACATTGAATTACTTCTAAATACCGCCCTTAAATTGTTGAATGGCGAACTAGTAATCTATGCTCATAAAATTAAATCTGGTGATAAGGAATCATATCAAATTATTACTTCAGATAATGAATTGATATTTTATGATTCTCAATTTGTGTTTGAAAACCTTATCATCCAAGAGTTATTTAAAGAACAACACGATTTTCCTCAATCTATTTTGGGTATAGATCGAGGAAAGTATGCAAAAACAGATTCTTTTGTTCAAAAATCTCAAGCTAAGGTGTGTTTTGGTAAGATAATTAGATCTCAAGATGGTTTGGAAAATGTTGTCTGTGTCTTCTTCAAGAATAATCCATTATTGACAGGTCAAGATAAATTAGTATTATTCCTCATATCTGATGCAATTGAAATTGAACAACGACGATGGCAAGTCCAACAAGATTTAGAAAAACAAAATATCACATTAGATAAAATAAATCAATTAAAAACAGAATTATTTTCACGCACTTCACATGAATTAAAAACACCTTTAATTTCAATAAAAGGTTTTACCGAACTCCTGTTAACTATTCACAGACAAAAATTAGATTCAGAAATAGTTTCAATTTTGGAGGAAATCAAGACTGGAAGTAAGCGTTTAGAAACTATCGTTAACTCGCTTTTAGAAAGCACAAAACTCGAGGCAGGTCAGTTGGAATTAAAGAAAACAAAAGAAAATTTGAGTTTTCTTATTAATTTTTGCGTTAATGAATTAAAAGGATTGGCAAAATTACGAAACCAATCATTATTACTTAATATTCATCATAATCTACAAGCAGAATTTGACAAAGAACGCATTTACGAAGTAATTTCAAACTTACTTCTGAATGCAATAAAATATACTCCCCCGGGAGGTAAAATTACAATCCAATCTAAAACTGTTGATGATTCACACATTATCTCGATTTCTGATACGGGAATAGGTTTCACAGAGGATGAGAAAAAAATGATTTTTAAACAATTCGGCAAAATTGAACGATATGGTCAAGGATGGGATGTAGCTATAGAAGGAACGGGACTTGGGTTGTATATAACGAAAAAATTGGTGGAGTTACACAATGGTAAAATCTGGCTTGAATCTGAAGGAAGGAATAAAGGAAGCTCCTTTTATTTTTCAATCCCAATGGTAAAATAATTTATCGAAATCCAAACTTTATTTTATCTTCTTTTTAGCGATGAGTGAGTAAAATAAGAAATGGACTCCCATTTTTTTAATAGGATTAAATGTGATTATTATCTTGCAAACAGTTTGTTAAAAGTAGCTTATAAATTATAAATCAAAAATGTCGGTGAGAAAAATTAGCGATGATATAAATAAAGAAGATTTAGAAACAATCCCAGAAATACGAAAATATTTATCCCGGATTTTCACAATTTTGCCAAAAGAAATTAGAGAAGAATTGAAATCACTTGACCTCTCCAAAGGCAAAAAAAAGAAAATAAAGAAAGAAATAGCATTTTTGTCAAAAAAGAAGCAAAAGGAGTATTTGGCAGAATTTAAAGAATTAGAATAACTCATATCTTCATCTATAAATTTAGTTATATTATTAATTTTAATCTCCATTTAAAAATGTCATATAGGATATAGATATCTAATCTCATTATGTTATAAAATATGAATATTAATTTTATTAGTGATAAACAATTTTACCAAAAGTAAAATAAACGATTTCTTCAATATTTTGGTGTAATTTGTGTAATATTAATAAAAATATTGGCTTTTTTATACTTATAAGAATAAAATTAACAAAATTGATCATTAGAAAGGATTGGTAATGGAAAATATACAATCAAATAGAGTAACCACGCTAAATGATGATCTTACTGATTTACTAAGGGATGCAGGGTATTTAGAAGTAGGTGCTTGCATTCAATGTGGAACTTGCACAGGTGGTTGTCCCAGCGGTAGAAGAACAGCACATAAAACGAGAACTTTAATAAAAAAAGTACAATTAGGATTGACTGAAGAAGTTCTCTCGGATAAAGAATTATGGTTCTGTAGTACCTGCTACACATGCTTAGAGCGATGCCCGAGAGGGGTTCCTGTTACTGATGTTATTATTTATCTCAGGAATTTAGCTGTTCAAAAGGGATATATTCAATAGCCCCATCATGCATTATGCAAGATGTTCTACAAAACAGGACATGGAGTACCCATTAATGAAGAAAAATGGAACAAATTAAGAGAACATTATAAACTAGACAGTATTCCACCAACAACTCATAAATTTCCTGACGCTAATAAAGAAGTGCAAATATTGTTAAAGAGTACAAGATTCGACGAGCTTACTAGCGTTGGTGATTATGAACCAAGGGATGAGGAAGGAGGCTAGCTAGTGTATGCCAAAAGAAAATAGAGAATATGCTTTTTTCTTAGGATGTGTTATTCCTAATAGATATCCATTTATTGAACGCGCTACACGCTCTGTATTTGATAAGTTAGCCCTTAAATTAATAGATATGGAGGGAGCTTCATGCTGTCCAGCACCAGGAGTGTTTCGCGGATTCGATATTGATACTTGGTTAGTAGTTGGGGCAAGAAACATAACCATCGCAGAAGAGTTAGGGGTTGACATTACATTAATGTGTAATGGATGCTACGGAAGTTTACTAGAAGTTAATCATACATTAAAAAATGATAAGAAAAAATTAAAAATGGTTAATAATCATTTAGCAAAAATAGGGAGAGAATTTAAGGGCACAGTTAAGATTCGACACATAGTGGATATCCTATATAATGATGTGGGAGTCGAGAAGATAAGAAATAGAGCTAAATATGGTCGAAAAAATCCTTTGAATTTAAAACTTGCCTTGCACTATGGATGTCACCTTACAAAACCAAGCGATATTCGACCATGGAACCAAGAGTCTGAAAAACCTACTTTTCTCGATGAGTTGGTTGAAATTTCAGGATGTAGAAGTATAGATTATAAGGATAAATTTCTATGTTGCGGAGCAGGAGGAGGAGTAAGAGGTGCTTTTAAGGAAGTTTCTCTTGATTACACCCGAGAGAAATTAGAAAATATTACAAAAGTTGGAGCTGATGCTATAGTAACCGCTTGTCCTTTCTGCCACCTCCAATTAGATTTAGGACAAGTAGAAGTGAATAAAATTTTTAAAGATAAGATAAGTACACAGTTTAATATACCGGTAATATATGTTACACAATTGCTGGGGCTCGCATTTGGAATGGATCCAGAAGAATTAGGATTAATCCGGAGCCCAGATTTGAAAGGAGTTCCTCCATTTGTACCACTAACACCTGTATTAAAAAAAATTGGAATTAATATCTAAAAAGGGAGAAATATGGAACAAGTCCAAAATGAAATAAAAGTAAATGGCAAGGAAGTCCCAAAAATTGGAGTATATATTTGTTGGTGTGGAATTAATATTGGAGGTGTAGTTGATGTTCCTAAATTATGTGAGTATGCTGAAACATTACCCAATGTCACCTTCGCAAAAGAATACAAGTTCATGTGTTCCGACATTGGACAGAATATGATAATGGATGATATTAAGAAGGGATTAATAAATAGAGTGGTCGTAGCTTCTTGTTCTCCTAGGATGCATGAACAAACCTTTCGACAGGCATGTCGAGATGCAGGATTAAACCAGTTTCTTTTCGAGCAAGCAAATATTAGAGAACACTGTACATGGGTAACCATGGAAGATGTACCAGGTGCCACTAAAATTGCTAAAGACCATATTCGGATGGCAGTTGCAAAAGCTCAAAAGTTACAACCATTAGAAGTCTCTAAAGTAAAAGTAGAACCCTCAACTCTAGTTGTTGGAGCTGGAATTGCTGGTATTAACGCAGCATTAGATTTGGCAAATTCTGGCTATAAGGTATATCTAGTGGAAAAAGCTCCAACTGTAGGTGGACATATGGCGCAATTGGACAAAACTTTCCCTACAATGGATTGTTCATCATGCATTACAACTCCTAAAATGAGCGAAATTGCGAGAAATCCTAATATAGAACTAATGACTTATTCAGTAGTGGAATCACTAACTGGTTATGTAGGGAATTTCCAAGCTAGAATAAGAAAATATCCTCATTATATTGATCAGACCCTTTGTACTGGTTGTGGGTATTGTGCAGAAAACTGTCCAATTGATTGTGCTAATGAATTTGATTTAGGAATGAAACCTAGGAAAGCTTGCTATGTAGCATTTCCACAGGCTGTTCCAGGGCAATACACAATCGACATGAATCATTGTATTAAGTGTGGAATTTGTGAGGAAGTATGCCCTACAAAAGCAATTAGATACGACGATAAACCTGAAATTGTAGAAGTTACGATTGGCACCATAATTTTAGCAACAGGTTATGATCCGTATGATGCTACACGCATGAAGCAATATGGATTTGGAATTTACCCTAATGTTATTACTGCCTTACAAATGGAAAGGTTATTAAGCTCTTTTGGACCGACAGGAGGAAAAGTAAAAAGACCTTCTGATCTGAAAGAACCGAAATCTATAGTGTTTATCCAGTGTGTAGGTAGTCGAGAGTTCACTGGTAAGGGAAGAAAATATTGTTCTCGAGTTTGTTGCATGTATGCTACGAAACAGGCCAGAAGTTTTAAAGAAAAACACCCAGATGCTAAGATATATATTTTCTATATAGATATTAGGGCATTTGGAAAAGGATATGAAGAGTTTTATAATGAAGCAGGTAGAAATTATGGAATTAAATTTATTCGAGGAAGAGTTTCTGAGGTATTTGAAAATGAAAAACACAACCTGATTGTAAGAGCAGAGGACACATTACTTCAAAGGCAACTTGAAATTGAAGTAGATTTACTGATATTATCTATTGGCCTGGTACCTCGTAGTGATATTAATGATATTGCACGAATTTTTAATGTTACAGCTACAAAAACAGAAGATGGTTTTTTAATGGAAGCTCACCCGAAATTACGCCCAGTTGATACATTGACGGACGGGATTTTCGTAGCTGGTACTGTTGTAGGACCGAAAGATATCCCAGACACTGTTGCCCAGGCTAAAGCTGCAGCATCAAGCGCTGCAACACTTATGGCTAAAGGAGAAGTAGAAATTGAACCCTATTATTCAAAAGTTTTAGATTTTAAATGCGCTGGGTGCAAAAGCTGTATTGGCTTGTGTCCATTTAAAGCTATTACTTTTAATGATATAAAGAAAGTTGCAGTGATAAATGAAATTCTTTGTAAAGGGTGCGGTACATGTGTTGCGGCCTGTCCAAGCAAAGCAATAGTCCAAAACCACTTCGGGGACAATCAACTTATGCCTATCATTGAAACTGCAATCCCGCAAAATTCAAAGTGTGAGGAAATAGAAATTGAGTGAACAATTAGAATTTGAACCCTATATTTTGGGTATTTTTTGTAACTGGTGTTCCTATGCGGGTGCTGATGGAGCGGGAACATCGAGAATGCAACGGCCGGCTAATTTACGAATTATAAGGGTGATGTGTGGAGGTAGAATTGATCCTCAATTTGTTATCAACGCACTTATGAATGGAGCTGATGGCGTATTAGTTAGTCATTGTCACCCAGGAGATTGCCATTATATTGAGGGGAATCTTAAAACAATACGAAAAATGCCAATGCTACATCTTTATTTAAAACAATTTGGTATTAATCCAAAAAGGGCGAGGTATGTTTTCATATCTGCTTCAGAGGGAATCAAGTTAACAGAAATTGCTAAAGATTATGTTGAAGAAATTAAAGAATTAGGTCCGAATCCAATTAAGGGTGGAATTTAATATATGTCATATCCTAGAATAGAAAGAATAAATAATAAAAACATAGATGAAGTAACTCTAAAATTCTACGAATCAGATCAATCAATTAAAATTAATAAAAATCTTTGTACAGGCTGTTCCATTTGTGTAAAGATATGTCCAAAGGAAGCTATTGTTCAAAATAGACGTGGAAAAGTAAAGGTTAAAACTGAAGATTTAATTCCAGAAATTCCTGATGCCGAAAAATGTTCATATTGTGGAGCCTGTGCTTACATGTGCCCCTTTTCTGCAATTACATTACAGAAGAATGGAATTCCTGTCGCTTTAGAAGATATCCCTATAGTTAAAAATAAAGTTGTTCCAAAATTAGATTATGAGATGGTTAAATGTAGGAAAAAGGGCCAAATAGCTAAAGTTTATTTTGAAGGAGAAGTCTCAGTTGATTGGAATTCATGCATCTCATGTCTATCTTGTTATGAGGTCTGTCCAAATAGCGCATATTTCAAAGCTGAACGAAAAAATAAACTAGGTAAGCCGGTAAAACTAGATTTAAACGTGAGAGCTGCCTGCTTATATTGTGGAGCATGCCAAACTGCTTGCTCGCAAAATGCAATAACTGTTCACATTAATAAAATTAAATATTCTGGAGATTATAAAGAAATTTTTTGGTCAGAAATAATGAAAAGTATTAAGGGAAGAAGATAATTATTCAATGACTTCTTCTGTATATTATTAAGTTTATATCAAGAAATTAAATAAATAGAAACAAGATGTCAAGAAAAGTAAAAGTGGCATTTATGCAATTAAGCAGCTGCTGGGGCTGCCATCAGAGCTTATTGAATGCACATCTTAAATTAGTTCCTTTATTATCAAAATTGGATATCGTTTACTGGCCCGCTGTTATAGATGCTAAATTAAATTCTCTCATTGAACGACCAGATTCTGATATTATGGTTGGATTTCTAGAAGGAGTAGCTCGAACAAAACAAGATGTTGCAAATATAAAGTTAATGCGGCAGAAATGCTCGATTATAGTAGCATTAGGGGCTTGCCCTTGTTATGGTAGCGTTGCAGGATTAGCAAACTTATATGAGAAGGAAGAATTGATTAGCCGTAAATTTGTCGAAGCAGAATCTATTACGAATGAGGTACCTCATGAACCAACCAAAAATGTTCCCGGTTTTGAAGAATTTATTGTTAACGCAGATGACCTTATTGATGTAGATATGTTTATTCCTGGCTGTCCTCCTACGACTGATAATATTGTAGCAAGTATTTCATATTTACTCACTTTGGTAAGTGAGGAACCTCCTTCTCTCAATAAAGATGCATGTGTTTGTGATTCGTGTAAATTAAAAGAAGATGGATGTTTTTTGAATCTTAATACACTATGTTATGGATCGATAACTGCTTCTGGATGTAATTTAATGTGCCCTAATAAGGGAGAAATTTGTTATGGTTGCTTCAAATCAACAAATAAACCAGGCGATAAAGTTAATCAACTAACTACGATTATTAACAATTTAATTACTTTAACCCCTGACCAAGCAGCTAAATTACAACATTTTCTTGATGTTTACTTAGGAGTTTCAAATGTTACTAATTTCTATTTCCGTGGCGATTTACTTCAGAGATTAGCATATGAACCTGAGAGCTTTGAATTAAAGGAAGTTCAATCAACGAATGGGACCAAGGTTATTTTAGATGTGGCACCTACAGGGAATGAAACTATAGACGTAATCATTGGAACTTACTTATATCTCTTAAAAGATGATCCAAATTTTAAATTTAGTACTAAAACTGTATGTAGTCATTGTGATCGGGAAATTTCTGATAAAATCCCCACGGAATTAAAACGCGACTATGAAGGATTACCCTCCATGGATACCTGCTTTTTAGAACAAGGTTATATCTGTCTAGGACCAGTAACGCAAGCTGGATGTGGTACAATTTGCCCAAACAAAGCAAACGCTCCTTGTCTTGGATGTTATGGTGCTGCGACAGGAATTGAGGATCCTGGTGTTAAATTTATAAGTACTTTAGGCTCTCTTTGTTTTGATAAAGATCCAGATGATATTCTTAAGGTAATTAAAGATCCTGCTGGATTATTTAATCGATTTACACTAGCCGCGAGCACTTTAAGGCATAAACGACATGACAATATCGAAGATAATACATTAAAGTAATTTAAACTCTCAAACATTTTCATTTTAATCCTTTTAGAAATAATTAAGAATGCACATTAAAAATGAGATTATTCATTACTGACAAAAAATTTTTTTTGAGAAAAATATCTTTACTTATATGAGATTATCATATAATCTGTTTAATCTGATGCAGTAATTAAATCTCGTTTTATTTAAAAAATATAACTCTATTTTAAAATTATAAATGAAGATTTTACATATCAACTAGTTCAAAAAGTTAAATTTAAAGATTGTATATTCTATTTTTATATCCCACAGAAATAAAGTGGAATTTTATCATGGTCAAAAATGGTTTTACTTTAAAAGATTTATTAGAGAAAGGAGACAATTATAGTATTATTGCTGGAGCGGGTTGTTCTATAGATGCCCCATCTAATATGCCTACAAGTAATAAAATTATGGAAGAAATCATCAAATTTGCATGTGCACAATCAGAAATAGATAATATCTTAAAAATTGAAGGATTTCGGTTTGAAATATTATTAGAAATTATTAGGAATGTATTGGATAATGAATTAAAAATACTAGAATATTTCGAACAATGTAATAAACCTA
>JBHLRJ010000129.1:0-11733 GCA_048882645.1 Candidatus Thorarchaeota archaeon | reverse complement strand
AAAAATATGAAAGCGCTTATAATTTATTTTACAATGACAGGAAGAACAAAAAAAATGGGGGAAGCTATTGCAAGTTCTTTAACTAATTACGAAGTTGAGTTTATCTCATTTGAACTTGGTGGTAGCTTATCTGAGCGATTAAAAATTATAGAAAGATTTAATAAGGGGAATTTTTTAGCTATTGAAGAGCAACTCAGCGCCCTTGATAATGTTAAATACGATTTGTTATTTATTGGGATGCCTACTCATGGAAACTTTCCTCCGAAAGCTTTTGAAGAAATACTAGTGAGATTGGGAGATTTAAGCGGAAAAAATGCAGTCGCCTTCAATACAGCTCGATTAACAGGTAGTAAGTCACTTGACTACATGGAGACAAAAATGAAGGATAAGGGAGCTGATGTTATTGATAAGAAGAGATTTAAAAGTTTATTTCGGCTTGGGGTAAAGAAAGCTATTAAATTTGGGGAACAAGTCAATGAAAACTCATTAAATTGAAAAAATTGGGGTGTTTAACCTCCACAATAAATTGTAGATCCATTTTCTATGTAATTGAGATTCAGCTTTGAGGGAATTCCATTATATGGGTTAATTAAATTTATCTAAAAAAAGGCTGATATCCTTTAATCTACTTCTTATAGTTACTTCTGTCACTTTTGCGACTTTTGCAATTTCTGCTTGCGTCTTTTTGAATGCAGTATCTTTCGCAACAAAATATAGCACAGCAGCAGCTAGGCCTTTAGGATCTTTCCCATTACATAATTTCTTTTCAAGATCATTTTTAAGTATGTGTATTGCAGTGATTTGAATTTCGATTGGTAAGCCTAATTTATTCCCGAAAACAAATAAGAGCTTTTCAGCAGTAATGGGACGATATTCTAATCCCAAGGCTGGTAAAATTTCATTGAAAATCATACCTAAGGCTCGAAATAATGTACGATTTGGTATCATAGCGGCATCAGACACATCTTCTAGCAATCTTGGAAAATTATTTATTCTTATAGCAGCATATAATGAAGCAGCGATAAAAGCATCTATCGATCGTCCCATTGTTAATTTTTTTCTTGCGGCTTCAATGTATATCCTCCAAGCAGTTTCACTAACATAATCAGGAATATTGAGTTTAGAGGAGAACATTTTTAATTTAGGTTGTGCTTCCCAATAGTTCCTCTCTATAGAGGTAATAAGAGATCGCTGAATTTTTGAGAGTCTTGAAAATTTGTATCGTTTTGTTGCATTAAGTAGCTTTCCCATTGAATCTTTTTTATTCCTTGGAAGAATGGTTCTCGGACCGAAATCTCTCCACGAAGGCTCTGTCTGCCTTTTTTTTCTAATTTCTTCAATTGTGTAAGCTCTTCTTTCACAGATTACAAAATCTCGTCCTAATGTAGTTCCACAATTGGTACAGACTTTACTACCACCTTTGTATTTTATACATGGATTATCACAACATTTTTCTACTTCTGGATAAATATCAGATGGTACAAACCTATTTTCGTAATTATAAATTTGATTTTTCCCCCACAATTATGCGTTTGAATATTCTTTTAATTAAGAAAAGAATTTGTTATTTTCCTTTCCCAGCTTTTTATCAAATATTAAAAAAGAAAAATTTAACCCTTAACTTTAATAAGTAATAATCTAAATTTGAAATAGTTTTAATTGTAAAAGTGTTTGAAGAATGGATGAGAAACGAGTTACATTCTTAAAAAAAGATTTTATTCAAGGTTTTCCTGCCTTTTGTGGATTTGTTGTTGATCACGTGGATGATGGGGTGTTTGAGTCCCGATTAACTGTTCGTCCAGAGCATAAGCAACAAGATGGTTTTGTTCATGCAGGTGTAATAGCTACAATGGCAGATCATACAGCAGGTTACTCCGCTTATACTATAGTGCCTGAACATCTGCGTATTCTTACAATTGAATTCAAAATTAACTACTTTAAACCATCACAGGGTAATGAAATTATTTGTAAATCTCGAGTTATTAACACAGGAAAGAAAATAATTGTTTCTGAATCCGAATTATTCGTTAAATCAGATATTGAAGAAAAAATGGTGTCGAAAGCACTAGTCACCTTGATCGCAGTACCCCTCAGTTAAATATTTAAAAACTTTAAGTCTTTAACCAAAATAAAATAGATTCTATTGATGATTTTTGTCTGATTTAATGTTCCTTTTTGATTAAATTTAAAAAGATATTATTTGATTATAATTTTAAGTTATAAACTTGAGAAATAATAGAATGGAGTCCTATAAAGTTATTATTTTAGGTCCGAGTGCAGTTGGTAAAACTAGTTTACTTAACAGGTTTGTTCATGATGAATTCATTTTAAAGTACAAGATGACCATTGGCGTTGATTTCTTAACGAAAACACTAGAGTATGAACCATCAAAATTTGCTAAACTGCATATATGGGATATTGGTGGTCAAGAACGATTTAAATTTTTACATCGTACCTTTTATGAAGGGACTTCAGGTGCATTAATGACATTTGATCTTTCACGGGATCATACTTTTTCAGGTATGAAAAACTGGCTTTTGGAAATGAAGAGTATCATGAATCGAGATATTCCCAAAGTAATTGTAGGGAATAAATCCGACTTAATTCCTGAAATTGGTGAGGTTATCGATAGAACTAAGCCAAAAAAATATGCAGAAAAGGAAGACTGTCTTTATATTGAAACTTCTGCCAAGACGGGTGAAAATGTTGAAAAAGCATTTATGGAGCTGACCCGAATAATTGCAAATAAAGGAGGATTCAAGCTTCCTTGATTTTATATCAATAACTGATTTCCTTATTTTTAAAAATATATCAAATGAAGAAGATCTTTACATACCACTAAATTCATTAAATTTAAAAGAATGATCATTGATTATAGATGTAAAGTAAAAGATCTAATAGGATATTATGGAATCCTATAAAGTTATTGTTCTTGGTCCTAGTGCAGTAGGCAAAACAAGTTTAATAAACAGATATGTTCATGACCAGTTTGCTTTAAGATATAAAATGACTATTGGGGTGGATTTTCTGACCAAATCTGTAGAATTTGAGCCCTCAAAATTCGTAAAGCTCCATCTATGGGACATTGGTGGTCAAGAACGATTTAAATTTCTGCATCGTTCCTTCTATAAAGGCACATCGGGAGCAGTGATTGCATTCGATCTTTCCAGAGAACAGACTTATAAAGACATGAAAAATTGGCTTTCAGAAATGACCAGTATTATGGAAGAGAATATACCCACAGTGATAATAGGAAATAAATCAGATCTAATCCCTGAAATTGGTCGAGTAATAGATAGGAATGAGGTCGAAAATTACACGAAAAATGAGGGTTGCTTCTATATTGAAACTTCAGCCAAAACAGGTGAGAATGTCGAATTAGCTTTTCTGGAACTTACAAAGCGCATAATAATTAATGGAAGAAAATCAAACACTTGAATTCCTCATCTTAGACTTTTTTGTCATATTACTGATATACTAATAAGATTTTTAAACATAAATTGAAATAATTTCATCATGACCTATACTCCATTTGAATTCCGTGTTTTTCCAATATTCATATATTATATTTTTCTGTCAATATTTGGAATTTTTATGTCAATTAAGATGTTTAAAAAGTGGAAAGAAAGAGATGTGCCACCACCCTTGTATTTAGCTATTGTTTTTACTTTTTTTTCAGCAGCATTGACTATGCTGGGGATAGGATTAGCTGAAGCTGTTATTACTGGAGAATATCGTGAAGTATACAGGTTCTCTCTCCCTTTTGCGTATAGCATGGTAATTTTCGCAGATATTTTCCTATTTAAATTCGCTTCTCATATGACAAATAAAGGAAAAAGAGCATTCCCTTTTATCATAGTTATTGGGATAATACTGATAATAATTCTTTTTCTACCTTGGAATTGGTGGGGAGTCCCCTCTATAGATTATGAGGGAATGCTAAATATTAGACTTTATTCAACAGTAAGCTTGGTACTGTTTTCATTAATAATTTACAGTTATATAGCTATGATATCTCAAAAGGTTAAACGAAAAGCGGAAGATAAAGTTATGAAAACTGGATTAAAACTATTATTTTATTCAATGATAAGTTTAATAATGCTATTCGTAATGTTAATTGGCGATACATTGTTAATCACAATATTTAATCACCCAGGATATTCTGAATTTACCTACATTGCTTGGATATTTGGAATGATATTTATCATCCTCGCATATTTTTCTCTCGTCATGCCAGAATGGTTAGTTAGGAGGATAGAAAGAAAGGAATAGTATTTTCTGGTGTAAAAAATTAAAGTATTTGAGATATTTATTGTTTTCTAAAAATATATGTATCATAGTATGGACGTTTAACCAATTCCAATACCAAATGAAGCTTTTTTGTAAAATTTCTTGGATCGACAGCATCTGGGTGTGAGTGAGATCTATTATTACGAATAATCTTAATTAGATTATCATTTGGTTCGAAAATACAAATTACACCCTTTAATCTTAAAACTCGAACACACTCTTTAAGAGCTGCTGTTTTATCTATAATATGATGTAGGGATCCCAAAATAAATATCGCATCAAAAAAATTATCTTCAAAAGGCATATTTTCAGCATTGAATGGTGTGTATGTAATCATATGATCAACTTTTGCTTTCCTTGCTGGCTCTAACCAGTCCTGTTTAGCATATTCTGAATCATCTTCATCTGGTTCTCCTGTAATTACCTCATAATTGTTCAATGCGAGGATTATTGCCATCCAGCCTACTCCCGTTCCAATATCTAAGATTTTTGAGGTTTCTTGTAACCCTAAATCTTGAAGAACGGGATTTACTTCGTTGAAAATAAAAGCAAATTCATTTCCTAATAACTCTCTTATTTCATCTGCATCCATATACTCTACCTATCTTTTTTCTAGTAATGAATTCTGAGCATCTTTTCTTTTTTAACATTATATTTTATAAACTTCGACAATAAAGCTTTATTCTAAATCATTTGTTTAATAATTCTGTAATTATATATGTAATCCACAATCCAGGTTTTTTTGGTATATCAAAATCAATCCACGCACTTTTCATATATGATGCATCTGCTTGCCAGAATCCATCAGATCGTTGCTTTCTCTTCAAAATTTCTATAGCTTCGTTGCAACGCTTATCCTCAAGCAAATCATTTGCTTTTAGCAAAGATAAAATTTCAATAATGTTTGATTTGTAAGTATAGGGGTAGAAGTTCAGGATAATAGAATACTCGATAGGATCCTCTGAAGATAATTTCTTAAATACCCTATGCTTTAGAATATATTCTAATCCTTGACTAAGTTTCTCATCAAGACTCTTAGAACCCCCAAATCTTTTCTTGTATTCTGTAAGGGTAATCATAGACTTAATGACACCATAATAGCAAGGAACTTTCTTCATACAACCGCCAAACCGAGTGTAGAGATCTTTACCGGGCCAATCGCATTCTATTCCCCTCTCTACTGACTGATATTTTAATATCCAGTCAATTCCCGCATCTATTTTTTCTTTCTCACCATATTCCATCTTTATAAGGATTGTAGTAATCATAGCATTGTGACATGCAAGTAAGTTGTCTTTATATCCTTCTAAAGAGAAACCTTCTTTAATGTAAGATTTATTTATTAAGAGTTTAAGCCAATCTTGGACATTTTTTAAAGTACCAGTGAATGGGATTTCTGAGAGCTCCAGAAGGCGCCATTCATAACCCCGGATACCTACAAAAGTGTCTGGACTTCGCTTTGGGGTTTCTACCAGCCTTTCAATGAGTTCGGACTGATCAAGCATTTTTTGGGCTTCTTTTACAGTTATTTCCTCTCCTTTATCATAGATCTTTTTTAGAGTTAATGCGGAATCTTCATTCATAATAAATAATAATATTAAATTTTGTTTAAGGTCTAGTTAAATGGCTAATAATTTTTTGACATTTGGTTAACAATATCTTAAATGTTAATCTAACGTATAAGTTACATAACAGGTAAAAGGTTTTTTTATGGTTCATAAGGATCATATTGATTATTATGATTTATTAAAAAAGTTATTTAAGTCTATTTCAGAAGTTCAAGCTGCAGCTATTGTGACTTCTGAAGGATTTCCGATAGCTTCAGCACTTCCCAAAGATGTAGATGAAACGGTGGTTTCCGCGATGATTTCTGCACTGCTTTCTCTTTCCAAAAGAGCTGTAATTGATATGCAAAAGGGAAAGTTCGAAGAATTTTGTGTGGAGGGAGATGAAGGTTATCTTTTAATTCTACAAGTGGGTCCGAATGAAGTATTAACTATTTCTACAAGTAAAAAAGTGAAATTGGGATTATTATTTCTCCAAGCAAAGAGAATTTTTAAGGATCTTTATGAATCTGGAGATTATTGAAATATAAGAAGTGAATTGAAAAGTTAAAATTTATCCACTTTACCATTAATAAATTGATAATTAAATAAAAAGGTGCTGAAAATAACTGAAAATAAATTAAAAGTGCAGAAAGCTATGAGACGTGATATAGGGAGAAACTTAATAAGAATTGAAGAATCATTTATGAAGAAATTAGATATTAAGACAGGAGATATAATTGAGATTATTGGAGAAAAACAGAGTGCAGGGATCGCTTGGGCAGGCTATCCGCAAGATAATGGTTTAGGTATTATTCGTATTGATGCCAGATTACAGAGGAATACAGGAACTAAAATTGGTGATACAGTAGAAATTCACAAAATAGAAACTAAAGTTGCTCAAAGTGTAGTTCTAACACCAATAAATATAAATATAAGAAATAACCCAAGATTTGAGAGTTTTACAAAAAGAAAACTGAATAACATTCCTATAACTTTAGAGGATTATATTGATATGACGTTAGGAATATCCCGTGAGATAACTTTTAAAGTAGTCAGTTTAATACCTGAAGGAATTTGTGTTATAAAATCAGAAACAATACTTCATATTAACGAGTTTGTGATTAACGAACCTGAAACCTACGATCAGAGCTATGATGATATTGGTGGATTAGAACTCCAAATCAATGAATTAAAGTATATCTTGGATCTAAGATCAATTCATGGCTCTATTGTTAACAAACTGAACATTGAGATGCCAAAAGGTATTTTATTCGAGGGTCCCCCTGGAACAGGTAAGATACTTCTGGCAAGAATTATTGCTAACGATATAAATTTTCATTTTATCTCTTTGATTGCACCAGAAATAATTTCTAAATATCAAGGAGAATCAGAAAAACAGTTAAAAAGGTATTTCCAAGAAGCAGAAGAGAGATCTCCCTCTATTATTTTTATTGATCACATTGATTCTATTATGAAACACCGAGTTTTGGGCCAATTATTAGGTTTAATGGACGGTTTACATCCTTATAGAAATGTAATAGTTATCGCAGCTACACACAATCTTGATTTAATAGAACCTGCATTACTTCGCCAAGGACGATTTGATAAAATAATCCACTTTTCTCTTCCTGATCTTAATAGCAGGATTAAAATATATGAAATTCATACTCGCAACCTGAATCTTGGTGATGGAGTTAAAATAGAAGAGATAGCTAAACTTTCAAATGATTTTACTGGTGCTGATATTAAAGGTGTTTGCCAATTAGCAACGATAAACGCAGTTAAAAGATATTTTCCCGACATAAGCTCTAAGACTGAGGAGCTTTCAGATACAGAAATTGATGAAATCAAATTAATTAAACAAGATTTCCTAACAGCTATAAAGGAAATCGCTGATAGAATAATAACAACCACAAAAAAAGAGGAATAATTTCTTTTATTACCCACTTTGTTGAATTCCATTGAGAAGAAATAAAGGTAAAGTAGTTAATCAGAAAAGTAAGATATCTTGAATATAATATTTAATTTTTAATTTTCTAGATATTTTAAAGGAAAGTTTAACTCTATTATACACATGTAATAAGGGGATTTGACTCTATAGGAATTAAAATGACTTTTGGTGGACTTAAAAAAAATGAATGCTTTTAACGAACAAACTTGCCAACGGTGTGGCACTTGTCTTGAACAGTGTCCATTTATGCATTTACCTAGTGAAAGTGCTAAAGAAGAGATTTCTAAAATGATAGAGACAAGAGATTCAAAAGTGGTGCTCAAAGGTTGCGCAGGATGCTCTTACTGCAATATAATCTGTCCAACAGGATCAAAACCATATGAACTTATAAGAGAGATGCGATTACTACGTTCTACTGAAAGAGGTGTCAGAAGTATATCGCTTATTACTGAGGAAGTTCCTCATAATTTAATGTCAATTGCGGCAGAGATTGATGCAGAGAAAAAAAAGCAAGATTTGAATCGATATGAAAATCCATCAAAAAGTGATACAGTTTACTATTTAGGATGTGGTATTCCTTATTGCTTTCCCGATATTGCTAAGACTAAACTATTTGGAGATTTACCTTTAATAGGTGGAATGAAGTATTGTTGTGGTGGGTATGTACATTCTTCTTTTGGTAAAAACGAAGCCAAGATAAAAGGATTAGAATTACTTAAAAAATTTAAGTTTGTAGGGATCGAAAAACTCATCACTTTTTGTCCTGGATGTGATTCTATGATTAGAGGAGTCTATCCTTCAATTATCGATGAATTTAACATAGAAGGTCAGACTATCATTGATTATTTGATTGAAAAATATCATAAGGGTGAATTTATCATCAAAAACAAGATCACTCAAAGAATTACTTTCCAAGATCCTTGTCCCTGGAGAAATCTAGACAAAAAGATATATGATAGTCCACGGGAATTACTTGAAATTATTGGCGCGGAAGTTGTGGAAATGAAACACAATAAAGAAACATCTCTATGTTGTGGATTACCTATTTCTGCGTCAAATCGATCATTGGCGGCAGATATCGCTAGAGAGAAATTAGCTGAAGCAGAAGACGTAAATGCTGAGATAATTGCTCATATCTGTACAGGATGCTTTTCCGCACTATCTAATACTGCCACTGAAAGGAAGATAAAGTCTTATTATATTACAGAATTAGCCCAATTGGCGATAGGGGAACAAATTTCGCTCAATATAGTTGATAATACAAAATGTATTCAAAAACAGGTTATTAATACAATTAGCAAGAATCCCAATATAATATCAGAACGCTACATCATAAAGAACGGAAAAATCTGCCGTTTGTAACTATTACAAAATGACTGAGAGATCTGAAAATGTCAATTATTATCCGAAATATGACAAAGGATGATGAATATTATGTCGGTACCTGCACTCATGTAAATGAGAATAACGATGAATATGAAGCATCTTGTCCACGCCGTATTTCTTGGCTTCGAAGTATGGAAAAATATGGTTTGAGGGTCAAAGTTGCACTTTTAGATGGTAACCATGCGGGGTTTCTATATGTTATGCCAATTGAGATAACTCCTTGGCATATAGAAGGTAAAAATTTGATGGTGTTTCCTTGTTTAGTTTCGCACTCGAAATATTCTCAAAAGGGTATTGGAAAAGAATTGATAAGGACAGCAGAAGAAGAGACTAAACGCCAAAATCGCAAAGGTTTAGCCACAATTGGGTATTTTTGGGATTTTTGGTTTATGCCGGCAGATTATTTTTTAAAAATAGGGTTTCAAGTTGCAGAAAGACGGGGAGAAGAAGCAATTCTTTGGAAACAGTTTGATCAAAACACTGAACCGCCTCATTTCCGGGAGGAACATTATACCTTCAAACCTATTAAAGGCAAAGTTGTGATAGATTTATTTTGGAATAGATTTTGTCAAACTAGTGATGTAGAAGCCGAAAGAGTACGTGATGTAGTCTCAGAATTTGGAGAAATGGTGATTCTTAATGAATTTTCAGCAGTCGATCAAAAAATTTTACAGAAATATGGCATTGACCGAAGGATCTATGTGAATGGAGTGATGGTCGAAGTAGGAGGAGAAATAGAAAAAAAGACACTTAGAGAAGCAATTAAAAATGCTTTAATTAAATCTAATAAAATTGAAAGTTGAGAAAATTATGATGGAATTAAAAACACTCTTCAGCCCTGAAAAAATTGGAAATGTAAAAATAAAGAACAGAATTGTCAGATCAGCTACTTTTGAGCATAGAGCTGAAAAGTATGGATATGTAGGTCAAAAAATAATTGACTTTTATGATGAATTAGCACGTGGGGGAACAGGGTTGATCATCACGGGATTTACTGGAATAGATCCAAGCGCAACAGGAAGTCCATATCAACTTCGATTAGATAGTGATTCCTATATTTCAGGTCAGAGGAAATTAGTTAAAATTGTTCATGATCAAGTTGATACAAAGTTAGCTATACAGATTGTCCATTTGGGTCGACAATGTGAACATCCAAAATTCCCTACTATTGCACCTTCTCCCATTCCAGAAAAAACAACGGGCATAACACCAAAGGAATTAAGTACAAAAGAAATTTATGACCTAATTAAAAAATTTAGAGATACAGCTATTCGAGCTTATAGTTGCGGATATGATATGATCCAACTCCATGCAGCTCACGGTTATCTTTTGAGTAATTTTGTGTCACCTTATACAAATAGACGAACGGATGAATTTGGTGGAAGCATTGAAAATATGAGTAGAATTCTCGTGGAAATCTTTCACCAAATTAGAGATGAACTTGGAAAAGAATTCCCTATAACAATAAAACTCCAGACCGATGATTCAGTACCTGGAGGACTTACATTAGACATGAGTTCAAAAATAGCAGAGATTCTTGCCAATACTGGTTACGATGCGATTGAACCTAGTGGAGGGATTTATGAAAGTCAATTATTCCATAAAAATCCTTATCCTAGCAAACTGATTAAATCTTCTGAAGGAGAAAATTATTTTTTACAAACAGCAAAATTATTAAAACCACTACTAAAGAAGGCAAAATTGATTCTGGTGGGAGGTATAAAAAATCCTCTCTCTGCAGAGAAAATCCTTAAGGAAAATCACGCAGATTTCATTTCACTATGCCGACCTCTAATATATGAGCCTAATTTACCTAATCGTTGGAAAAGTAGTGATACTTCACCAGCAAAATGCATAAGTTGTAATTCTTGTTTAACCGTAATAAGAACTGGACCAGTGTATTGCGTTACCAAGAAAAATTTAGAAAAAAAATCATAAGCTTGTCTCCTTATTAGCTTCAGGTAATAAAATAACAAAAGAATCTCCTTCAACCCATATTTTTCCATTGTAATTATTAAGGATTCGCTCAACCAAAAGAAATCCTAAAATTATATCTTTAATCTTACTATCTTTTTCTCTTTCTTTCTTGAATATCATATCTTTCCCGATATTTAAGATCTCTTTTTGATAATCCATGAATTTTACTTTAATATAATTATTGTTATCCATTTGACTTCTAAAGATAATAATTTTAATTTCAATTGTTTGACTCATATTATATCGAATAGAACTAATGAGAATATTAACAAAAACATCTATTAAGAACTTATCAGCTTTTACGTAGAGATCTTGAGGTACTTGCTCAACAATTATATCAATTTTTTTATTAGAATAATTATTTGTGATAATTTCTTTAACATCATTAATTACATCACTTAGATTTATGGGTTTAATCATTAATTTTGTTTCATTCACCATTGTCAGTTTTTGTATGACATCTATCAAAAGTTGGCCATTTATGCATTGTTCTTTAATTTTTTCTAATAATTGGTCCTTAAATTTGAATATCATTTCATGATCGTATTTATTATATTCAGTTAAAAATGTCTGGATGTTTTT
>JBHLRJ010000128.1:0-11771 GCA_048882645.1 Candidatus Thorarchaeota archaeon | reverse complement strand
CATCAGAACTAGTGAATATAAATATATTATTAATTTTGAGAAAACGGATATGCTCTACCAAATTGATCAATTTTTAGCTCGTGAGCCATTAGGAGAATATATGAAACAATTCATTAATAATGCTCGGAGTGAGGAAGAGCTTTATAGTCTCAAGAAGGATCCAACTGAACTGAATAATTTAGCTTATGATCCTAATTATAAAGATGTTAAAACTGAATTAAAAAATAAACTATTCAATTGGATGAAAAAAACAGAAGATCCAATTCTCAAGGGTAAAATTAAAGATCTACGAGGGGAACCTGCGACACATTATTAATTATTCTAAATCCTTTTATTATTAAGAGAATTTTTAAGACATAAGCAATCAATTAAAAAGATTATTAGAATTGTCATTTCAAGGAATAGAGGAAGCTTTTCAGAGAATTAAAAATATTGCTAATAAAACACCAGTCTTTACTTCAAGATCGTTAAATTCTATTATTGAATCAGAAATATTTTTCAAATGTGAAAATTTTCAAAGAGTTGGAGCATTTAAATTCCGAGGAGCATATAATGCGCTGAGTATACTTCCAGATGATCACGAAAAATTAGGTGTTATAACTCACTCGAGTGGGAATCATGCTCAAGCGGTTGCTCTAGCCGCTTCGATACTGGGAATCAAGGCAACAATAGTGATGCCAAAAGGAGCTCCTATTAATAAAGTCAATGCTACTAAGGGCTATGGAGCAAATATCGTATTTTGTGATAACACCCTTGAAGCAAGAACAAATAAAACTGAAGAATTAATTGAAAAACATAAATTGATTCTAATCCATCCATATGATAATGATAACGTAATTAATGGACAAGGTACAGCTGTCTATGAATTAATAAAAGAAGTTGGAGAATTGGATATAGTCCTTGCTCCATTAGGCGGGGGAGGATTATTGAGTGGAACTGCTATTGCTACAAAAGGATTGTATCCAAACGCTCAAGTTATTGGCGTTGAACCAAAAATGGCTGATGATGCGTTTAGATCCATCCAAGCAGGGCATATAATACCAAGTACTTATCCAGATACTATTGCAGATGGTTTACGTACATCAATATGCAAGCGAACATTTGACATAATTCAAAAATTGGTAGATCAGATTGTAACCGTTTCAGAAATGGAAATCATCGAAGCAATGAGATTTTTGTGGGAACGAATGAAAATTATTGTTGAACCTTCTGGAGCTGTTCCTCTAGCAGCTTTACTTTCAAAGAAAGTTAAAGTAAGAAAGAAGAAAATGGGTATTATACTTAGTGGAGGAAATATTGATATTGAACCGTTTTTTGAGCTAATTGAAAAAAGAGTAAATGAAAAATGATAGATTCTCTTTACACGATCTTTGAAAATTTGGAACTTTCTTGGATAGATACATCCCATGAGATTTTGGAATCGGAGTATTATGAAAGTCTCTTAAAGATTTTTCCAAATTTAGCGGTAGTCTTTAATAACGGAAGAAAAAAAGACGAGGAAGAGTTCCTAAGAACAATAAGACACATTTTTAGAGTGTTTAAGATATATTTCCTTATAAAAGATGGACATTTTTCCCATGATACTCTTTCAGAAGAATCTTTACACTCAATTAGAGAAAAACTGATAAATCAGCATTCTCAGAATGAATTGCTTGTCCCTGTTATTTTAATGTATCACGATATTGGAAGATTAGATAACAAGAAAGAGCATCCTTATTATAGTTATCGCCTAATATCAAAAAATAATATGCTTGAATCATTTAAACTAACAAAAATTGAAAAATTGCTGATAAATAAAGTCATTCAATATCATTTACTTTTTGCGACTATTTATACTGGTGAATCGACTTTCTATGGAATTTATTCATTATTGAATGATACCGAATTTGATAAATTATTAGCAAAAAAGGAAAATGTTAATAGATTTATTGATTTATTAGAAATTTTCACGTATATAGATATATTAGGTTATTTTTATTCTCGAATTTACGATCATTATGTCGTTTATTACGACGAGATTAATAAGAAACTAAAAACCATTTTTAGCTTTTATCCAAATAAAGAAAAAGCGTTAGATAAAGCAACGGAATATTCTCATGAATGGATAGAATGGAGAATAGCCGGAGCTCTTAGAATCTTCCAATATATTAATACAGAACCATACTTGACAAAAGATTTTTATTTTAACAAGATAAAAGATAGTGTAAATGAAGAAATTCTGGAATTATATAATGTCCAAAGCTGGGAAGACATTAAAAAGACTTATCTCATAAACACATCAAAAATTCAAATGAAATATGGATTAGCAGTTTTGATGTTATTAGCATTCTGTAATTTTTTTCGCGGTCCAATTAATACCGAGCAAGAAGTCTCTAATAAACTTATATTGTTTTGGATATTGCTTTCAGAAGAAATTAAAAAAAGGTCTAAAGAAAAAGATAGCTATTTATGGAACATTCACTTTATTGGATTACCGAATTGGGGAAATTGGAATCGAAAATTCAAAACGGAACTAAATTTTGAGTCTCTTAATTATATAATTAAAAACTCTACACAAGAGTTTGATGATAGGAAAAAGGAATTTAATTTATACTTAGACCTAAATTTAATTTTTTAATTTAATTCGTTCTACTTAAAATGTTCTTTCTCTCATATGGGGGGAGAGAATTTCTACCAAAAATAATCAAAAGCTGATTTTTTTAGTAGAGGGAAGGGGAGAGAAAGGAAAATGATAACACACGCGATAAAAACCAATACTAGTAAAATTTCTTTATTATTTTCTGGAAAATTTTTTTTTATTAATTTTCTTATTGGAAAAGTTAATGCTGAACTTAATCTTTTTGGAAGGGGAAGCAAAAATGGAGTATTTTTTTGGTATTTTGTATATTCCTCGCCAAATTTCTTCTTCATTTTTACCTCTTCATTGAGAGCAACCCCAATTATAATTAAAACTGATATAACCCAAAACAAACTTGAACTCATCGAAAATCCACCAAAGGCATATGCTCGAGGAATAAATGAAAGCGCATAACTCCAAATAATATATCCTAAATATTGCGGGTGTCGAGATATCTTGTATATTGAAAAATTAATAATCGATTTTCCTTTAAACTTGCCATAAAACCAAGTAACTGTCCCTAAGCTAAAAATAATAAAACCTAAGTATAAAATTAGATAAATTAATATCTCGAAATAAGATTGGACATTATAACCAATTAATACATATAAAGTGTTAAAAAGAGAATAAATATATCCCATGGGTAAGTAAACAATATCTCCTAAACTGAGCCAATTGAAATTTAAATTCGGTTCAGTTAATGGAAGCCAGATAACTTGAAGAATTCCAATGCCATATAAGAAAAACATTGATGTATTAAATTGTGAAAAGGTTGGAAGATACATCAAGAAAGCCCCACCTATTACTGGTTCTTTTCTTTTTATGAAATATCCTATTATAATCAAAATGATAATAATTGCAATTAAAATCCAACCAATTACCCGCAAAAAATTAATATAGTCCTCGGGAGTATAAGGATAATATGGGGTTATTTTATGGAGTTTATCATCAATGATAACGGGAAGGACCAAAAATAAGAAGGATAAAACTAAAGTAAATATACAAGTTAAAAGAATTAGAGTATAATAATATTTGATCTTGGAATTTGTAGAAATCCCCTCTAATACAATTGTGTTTCTATCCTTTAATTTAACATATCCTTTAAGGCTTAGGAGAGCACCTAAAAAAGGAAGTATTATTCCTATTCCTGGCGAGATTTCATACCAAAAGCCATAATTTAATATTAAATTATGGCTGTCATTCGATATATAGTACCCAATTTCTGCGATTATCGCCCAAATAATTAAAGCAAAGATTAATAAAAATGTACAATTTCGCCAAATTTTCCTATTTTTTTTGTTAATCTTTTGTATTTTTTTTAATCTATACCCCAATAGGAATAAACATATTCCGCATATTAATATGATAGCCGTACAGATAAATGATGCAACCAGTATGATTGAATTATCAATTGGATATAATCCTTTCTCATCTGATAAAACTAAACCACATAACCAGAAATATGATGAATGATCTTGATTAATATCGTACGCACAAGGGAATAAGAGCGAAATTAAAGCACAAAGGCTTCCCAGAATTGGTAAAAGCCACACTTTTTCTGAGGTTTTTGAAAACTTGATTAATTTCTTCATAGTACATATTGTTTATTTTAGCATTAAATTAATAATTATATTGGTCGGTTACTATGTGAATTGCGCTTCACAAACATAAAATGATTAAAGATATTTGAATCTATACTCAAACTTAAAATTAATTTTTGATCAAATAACTATATAACGACCAGCTTTCCACTTTCTTCTTGTAATTCCCAATGAGATCAAGAAATTATGAAATATATCTGTATCACAATAGTTTTTTAATATATACGAGGGATTTTAACTCAGTTATCAGCAATATTCAGTGGCTACCGATTACTAGTAATTCTTTATACAATAAACAAAATTGCATTTTTCAAATGAAATAAGCAATAAATTCTTTGTTCCTCTGACTAACACGTACTAAGATTTTAAAACTTAGTTTAAAAACGGTTCATCATCACAATTATTATACCTTTAATAGGGTTAAATTTTCATCAACTAGTTAAATAACTAGATAGGTGTTATTCACGTGGGTAAATTATCTCAATTCCTAAAAAAGTTAAAGAAATCCAAAAAATTAGTCCGCATGACCATTGTGGGCGATGGAGCAGTCGGAAAGACAACTCTAGTTCAAGCCTTAATTCAAAAAACAACGAATTTCGGTAAAAAATCAAATGAATATGAAGCAGTTAATAATAAGGCAATTACTCGTACCCCTTTTATGGAAATAGAAACTTGGAATTATAAAGATTTGATATTTCAGTGTTATGATTTAGCTGGCCAAAGAATACCTGGTAGTCATCCTCTCGATCTAATGAGAAAACAAGTAACTCAATCTATCGATATTTATATTTTTGTTTTTTCAATCGACAGGTATGAATCATTTGAAAATCTAAATAGTTGGATACAATTGCTAGACTTTAACGATCAAAATACTAATGGAAATACCGGATTAATTCTTGTGGGAAATAAAATTGATCTGGAAGGAAACATCTCAAATGAATTAATACAATCTATTGTTGGAAAAGATAAACTTTTTCAAACATATATAGAAACTTGTTCATTAGATGGAAGAGGCATTGATAACTTACTAGAAGAGATTGCTACTATTGGAAGGAATCTCTTAAATAATTAAAATAACTATATAGTAAAATGAGGACTCTCATCTTCGCAGTAAGAAATAAGATAGGGTGTTAGAATGACTGAGATTTTATGTAAAATTTGTGATAAAAAACTAAATTTTGACCTTAATAATCCAGATACATATATTCATAAATCTGAATCGGGAAATTCAATGATTGGGAAGCTGTATACTATTCGGCTAGGTCATTCAAACTCATTAGATACCATCCACATTAATGTTGTGGTTATTGATGGGAAAGGAGAATATCGCGCTCATAAGGATTACTATGAAGAGAATATAAGCGAAAAAGGTGATTCATCTCAATGGAAGGATTTAAAGTTTCATATTCCCTCAGAACTGCGAAGTTATTTATCTTTAGCAAATAAAGAAGAACGAGAGATCCTAACTAGTATACCAGATATTCAGAATAAAAATGTAATAGAATGGTATGATTCTCTATCAAATTTGAAGTTAAATTATCCTAACAGTCAAATCATTAATTTTTTAGCTGTAAAATGGGGATTTATAATTGGAAAAGGTAAAGAACTTATTGAATATGATTATAACCATGATTCTTGGAGCTTTCCTATTTATTTAAGGTTATTAGCAAGATTTAAATCATCTTCAGATTTAATAGAAGAAGCTAAGAAAATGGATTTCAGTTCAAAACCACCAATTATTCAATTAGAAGCAGTATTGGCCAAAGCTGAAGTATATCTTCGATTAACTGCTTACGATTATTTAGAAGAACTATATAAGAATAGCCAAATGAAATGGAGTTCTAATACTTCATTGGAAGTTAAATCAGGATTAATGTTTTTACAGGGTTATTATGGTTTTAGATTTTATTTTCTTGGAAAAATAAATGAAGCAATAAAATTAATAGAACCTGTTTTTAATTTCGGACAAATTTTAGAGAATAGAGAGATCATAAGTGTCGCCGGGAATTTTTATGCTGCTGTTATACAATCTAGTGGGGATTTAGAAAAAGCATTAAAGATATTCGATATTGTTTTGAAAACTAGTGAGGAACTTGGTGATGAGAGAACAAATGCAGTAATTTCTTCTAATATGTCCATTATCGAATCTAGACAAGGTTTGCATGAACAAGCATTAAAACGTCAAGAAAAGATACTTACTTTACCTATTGTCCAAGCAGAATTTTTCTTAAAAATTTCTATAATGAGTATTTATGCTGAAACACTGTTTATTGCTGAAAATTATGATACCTCAAGAAAAGTATGCCAGTCTCTACTTCTAGAAGAAAAGATACCAACTTATTACAAAATTGATGTTTTATCTACTCTCAAAAGAATCGCAGGAAAAACAGATTCCTGGGAATTATTAGAGTTTGTAAAATCTAATCTCCCTAATGATTCCGAATTTATGGATTCACCAGTAGGACGTATTTTTATGCATGACTTGGAAGCAATAGATGCAGAACTGCAGAATAATTGGGCTAAATTAATTAAGAACTTGAATGAAGAAAGAAACATTATGTTTGAGAATCAATCTGTAGAAAATGCGAGTGATCTTGAAATCCGACTTGCTGAAGCTTATTTTAGATATTTCCAAGAATCTGAAAATCTTGAACACTTAAATCATTCATATAACCACTTAGATCTAGCAAAAACACTTGCGATTGAAAATCAAAATTATGTTGATCTTTGTAGATTAGTTATGCTCAAAGGATTGTTAGCTGCTGAAAGCAATTCAATAGACCAAGCAAGGGCTTACTTTGAGGAAGCTTTACAAACCGCAAATGATTATAACCTGACAAATCTGAAAAGAGAGTTAACTGAGAATATAGAACATTTAAATGAAGGAGTTATAGAAAAATCAGCAGGTTCTATTTTACACCGATTGTTCGAAAAATTAACCTTTAGAAAGACAGAAGAAAAAAAAGCAATAAGAAAAAGCGTTATTTATTCAATATTCATAGGTACCCATAATTCCGAATGGAAGTTGCTTTTACAGAATGAAAAGAATGGTTCCCCTAATAACACTAATTATCTCTTAGGTTTCCAAGATCTTTGGATAAATTTGCGAAAAACTATGTTAAAGCAGCAAGGAAATTATTTTACAGTAAGTAGAGGTGCCGTTTTAGTAGAAAATTCAGATCACTTCCAGCTCTTTACTTTAGGTGATCAATTAGACTATGTTAGTAGAGTAACAATTCAAAATCTACTACCTGAATTAGAAAATTTCGCTTTTAGGCACATTCCTGAAGAACTAGAAGAGAAAGTTATGAAAATCCTTAATAAAAATATCGGAAAGTTTGTTAAAGTGGAATAAATCAAAATTTTAATTCCTAACCTTAATTATTCTTTTTCTATTACTGTAATAAAAAAAATTATTATAAAATGAAGTTCAAATATTATTATTCGCTATTAAAAAAGCTTTAATTAAAATAGATTCAAATCATGGAAGCGAATTACAATACAAAAAGATCTAAAACTTTTCGTGCCATGGTCTTTCTCTATTTTATGATTTTCTATTGTACTGGAATTTTACCTGTAAATATTGATAATTTATTATTATATCTTCCCAAAACTACGAAATTTGGAATAGGAGTCGCCACAGCCAGTACTTTAATAATGGGAATTATTAGTATATTAATTTTCGGCTATTATGGCGATAGAATTTCATATAAATATTCAAGAAAAAAAATTTTCATTTACACAAATTTAGTATGGATATTGTCATTTGGATTAGTATCTCTTTCTGTAAATTATATTTTCTCTCTTATCTTCTTTGTTTTGAGTGCAATCGGAACAGGTGCTTTTTTACCTCTTGGTTTTTCTATGATAGGTGATTTTTTCTCACCTAAAGATAGGGGAAAAAAATATAGTGCATTACAATTTGGCTCGATTTTAGGAGTAGGAATGGGGATCATATTTGGAGGTTTGTTAGGTAGTTATGCAGGTCCTCTTGGATGGAGATTTGCCTATGGATTGGGATTTATAATAGGATTATTAGTTTTACTATCCTATGTTTTCTCTGCAATTGAACCTGAACAATTACGCTCAGAACCCGAATTTCAAGATTTTGATGGTGAAATTAAATATAACTATAAAATTACTTTAAAACATCTTAAACAATTATTTGGTAAGAAATCAATAGCTGCAATTTTATTTGCAGTGTTATGTGCTGGTGTTACTAATACCACACTTGGTATTTGGGCCATTTTTTATTTGAAGACAAAAATTAGCGGCCCTGATTCTGAGTTAATCGCTACAACCATTTATGTTTTAGCTGGAGCTGGGGCACCCCCTGGAACAATTATTGGTGGAAGATTAGGAGATCGATACTACAGGATAGGGAAATTGAAAGGACGACCCTTAATATCATTTTTTGGACTTATTTTAGGAATCTCTCTAATGATGTTATTTTACTTAATACCATTTTACACCTATACAGCTATCCAGATTATACTTTGTTGGATTTTTTTTGTAGTAGTAGGTTTTTTAGGATTTCTTTTTGTATCTTTCCCTATAGGGAATCAGTTTGCAATTTATTCGGAAGTGGCTCTTCCTGAGGTTAGAAGCACTGCAAATGCAATGAATGGTTTAATGGTAAACTTAGGAGGGATTATTGGAAATTTATTAATATCTTCATTAATTGAAAGAAATATCGCTTTGCTTCCCCTTGCTGTATTCTTGGTATTAAGTGTATGGTTATTTGGGTCTCTCTTTTGGGTAATAGCATATTTCTATTATCCGAGAGAAGCGATGGAACGTAGAGATATTTTATTACAAAGGAGAAAAGAATTAGAAAAATACTAAGATGAGCTTAAGTAATTATATTATCTTCAAACATTTTCTTATTAATTTTTACTCCTAATCCTGGTTTTTCTAAAGATTTTACAATGCCCTTCTCAGCTTTAATTGGCTCTTCTAATAATTGATATTCATCGGGAATAAAAGGAAACTCACACCATTCACATCTCGTGGACATAATAAAATGAAGATTTGCTGCTAATATGTGCCCAAATCCAAAAATATGGGGAATACAACGTACGCCCTTAACTTCTGCCATCGCATCAATTTTTTTCATTTGGAGATATCCCCCACTTCTAGTTGTATCTGGCTGGATAATATCAAAACATTCCTTCGAGAGAATATCTTCAAATCGATATATACTCATATCATTTTCTCCACCTGCAATTTCAACGGGAGATTTTTCTCTAATTTTTCTTAATCCATTGAGATTATCTGTTGGAATAGGTTCCTCTAGCCAAGCAACCTCATATTTAGCACAAATATTAGCTACTTGAAGTGCTTCATTTACTGAATTGTACGCAGAATTTGCATCTACCATAATTTCAATATCTGGGAAAGCATCCCTTACTCCTTTTATTAATTCTTCATCTTTTTTTGGGCCATTTCCAATCCTTAATTTAACCGCTTTAAATCCTCCCAATTCTGGTTTCAGAGCAGATTCTACAGCCCCAACTGCTGCTTTTGCTTTATATCCACGAGGCATAGAAGCGTAAGCCTTAACCTCTTGCTTTTTCCCTCCTAAAAGCTTATAAATAGGTTGTTCGGTAGCTTTTCCTATTATATCCCAGCAAGCTACCATTACAGCAGAGGTAGAGGTGGGAATCCCAAACATTATACGATTGGTGGAATTGTAAATATTATGAAAAATATCTTCAGTCATGAAAGGATCCTTATGTATTAGCATTTTTTTGAAAACTTCTTCAATAAAGACTTTCTGTGCTGCATTGCTCAAGTTCCAATGACTTAATGCCCACCCATCAATTCCCTCATCTGTTAAAATATTGATATATAAACCCGTTGCCTTAAACCGTGGCATTGAGCCAATCTTAATCTTAAAATCAAGTTCTAATAAATAAGTTTTCACATCAGTAATTTCCAAACCTTGACACCTATGTTATATCAATCTATTATGCATATTAATTTTTCAAGGATATAGATGGAAATAATTTGATCTCTATTTATTTTTTCTATTTATCAGAAAATTTTTACAACATTGAGTTTATCGATAAATTTTTAGAAAAAGATGAATTTAATCTTATGAGATATAAAATATATATTTGTTATCGTATAAAAACGGGTTTCTATTGGCGGATATATTTAATAGCGAATCAGTGGATAAAAATCCTAATGAATACTTATGTGTAGTATACGTACTATATTTTGATGAAAAAAAAGGGCAAGTCCCTTTGTTAATGTATCCCGATGATAGATTTAGAAGTAATAAAAAATATATGCGACCTATTCATTATCACCCTATCTGGTTTTTAGAAACAGAAGATCTTGACCATATTGATTTAGAGTATAAGGGATATACATTTTTTGGCAAGAAATTTTCAGCAAAATCTGAAAGAAAAAAAAGACGTGCAGGATTAGATTCTAAAACACCAGAAACAATCGTGATTATAGTCTCTCTTCCTATGGAACTAGCGATTTTTGGGGATGATCTCATTCGAAAATTAACTGAAGAGATTAGAATAAAATTCGAAGATCAGTTTTTTGAAATAATTGAGAGTGAAATTGCAAAAGAAGAAGTGATCAAAACTCCAAAAATACAAGAGCGAATAAATAGTGGAAATAAAATAAAAGTATTTATGAGAGAATTAATAGATCTAACGATTAAAGAATATTTCGCAAACACCATTCAGAAAGAAGCTGAATCCCGCTCTATTAGAACTC
Source organism: Candidatus Thorarchaeota archaeon (assembly GCA_048882645.1). GTDB lineage: Archaea > Asgardarchaeota > Lokiarchaeia > Sigyniarchaeales > SOKP01 > Loki-b32. The sequence goes on along the minus strand of JBHLRJ010000128.1, from coordinate 815 downwards.
AGAAAGCAATTTCTTATTTCTCATTAAAAAGGTTTGAGGTTTCACCTCTTAGTAATATAAGAGGAGATAATTATTTTGAGAATATTGAAATATTTGACCCATCAAGTCAGTCTACTCAAGAATTTATACCTACAAAATCTCTCTCGATAACTAATATTGCCCTTATAGAAATTAGTCAAGAAATTGAAGTAACAGTTCAAAACAATACAAACAGAGAATTAAACAATATTTCAATAGCAATGACTCATTTAAAAGAATATTTTGAAAAAGAAATTATGAACCTGGATATTGATCTATGGTTTCCTCAAGAAGAACTCTTGTTTGTGTCTCCTATCGTGCCTCATATCAATGAATATCTGTTTACTATAAGTCAAAGGGATGAAGATGGAAAAAATCAAAAAATTCTTATTCAAAGAATAGATTTAAATTTAATAAATAAAATTTCGAGTTAAGTGGTAAAAATATGCCAGAAGATGAATTTAAAAATGAGGATATAATTATTAGAAATTATCGTACCTCAGATTATCAAGCTACGTTAGAAATTTTAAAAGAACTTAACGAGTTATTCGATATCGGATTCAATGAAAATCAATGGAGAGAATCTTCAGGATTAAGGCAATTTAAGCCAAATTTAAAAAGAATCACATTGATTGCAGAATTAAAATCTGGTGAAGTCGTGAGCATGGGTGTTATAGAAGCTCAAAAAAATACTTTGGGACAATATATTGGATATTTAGATAATTGGGCAACAAAAGAAGAATTTATTGGTAAAGGCATTGGAAAACTTTTAGCGGATAGAGCTATTCAGATATTAC
>JBHLRJ010000127.1:9774-11785 GCA_048882645.1 Candidatus Thorarchaeota archaeon | reverse complement strand
AAGTATAATATTCGAGTAATTGGTCCTAATTGTTTAGGACTTTTTGTTCCAAAAAACAGAATTTCTTTTTCTGGCCCCCTATTAAATGAAGAATCTGGAAATTTTGGAGGAATCTTTCAATCTGGTGGGTTAGCAGTGTATATCTCTGCTAAAGGGCAATCTATTTATGGTACCTATCCCAGTAAAGTTCTCTCTATTGGAAATCAAATTGATCTGAATTTTGTAGATTTCTTAGAGTATTTTTTAGAAGATGATGAGACGAAAATCATTGGACTCTATGTTGAAAATATAAAAACCCCGACAATTGGAAAGCGATTCATGGAGATTGTAAGAAAATTGACTCTTCTGGGTAAACCGGTTATTTTATGGAAAGTAGGTAGCGGTGAAGCTACAAGAGAAACAATTATGTCACATACTGGGGGATTAGCAGGCTCCTTAAAAATATGGGATGCTGTTGCGAAGCAAACTGGGGCTTTAATGGTAAAGGATTCTAATGAATTGATTAATTTGGCAATGACTTTTCAGTATATTAGCAGTATGCCAATGAATAGGAATATGGGAATAACAACAGGAGGCGGTGGGGCTTCAATAGAAACGGCTGATACTTTTGAAAGGCATAATTTAAAAGTTCCTAAACTTTCAGCGGAAACTGTCAAGAAATTCCGAGAATTTGTTCCAGGCGTTAATACCATTTTTCGAAATCCACTCGATTTGGGTGGAAGCATGGGAAATCCAGAGATTTTCTATAAAACTTTGATCACATTAGACTCAGATCCTAATTTATCAGCCATAATTTTCATAAAAGTCTATGATTTTAATCATATATTTCTCGAAACGATTAAAAGAGCTTATAAAGAAATGAAAAAGCCCCTTATGTGTATAGCTTATAAAGTCGTTGATGATACAAGCGATTACGCTAACAAAGTATTATTTAAAAGAGAATTGTTCAAAATGAAAATTCCCGTATTTGAATCTGTCGAGTTGGCAGCTAAAGCATTGGATAGAATGTGTACATTCAGGGAATTTCAAATAAAGTATAATTCTTAACCCAATTTTTATTGTTAGCTCTTTATTCTTTATTATTTTAAAGATATTAGCCTTATTTACACAAATGTAAAGTTTTAAATAGCAGTCAAATCAACTATCAATTACATCGAAATCTAATTACAAAAATCACAAAAAATCAAAAGAGGTGGTTGTTATTACACTAATTTTAACTAGAACCTATTTTCCAACAAAATTAGCTGCTAAAGTTGGGAAAAAGTACATTGAATGGCTTAAAGATAATCCTCCAGATAACACTATAGAGAAAAATATTTGTATAGGAGTATCCTCAACCGAGGATGGAGATACATTTGTAATTGGTGTTGGACGGATAATGAAAGGAAAGGAACAAGAAGCATTGGAGAGAATCACTAAGCAAACCGTATTTATGGCAAGTGAAGTTGAGGGATTAAGAGCTAAGAATGAAATTATTCTGGACTTCACTGAAGCATATAAGATTATTGGAATGGATGCTCCTGAAATATAAAAATCCCAATTAAAGAGAGAAAAATTATCTAAAAATAAGGTGAATGATTTGGTATTAATTGTAACACAAAGTTGGTATCCTGCTTCAGAAGCAGAGAAAGCAGGTAAATTATATCTTGATGTAATGAAAAAATATCCAGACGATCAGTCATTAGGTAAGCCAATATTAAGAGCTGCTGTAAAATTGACTGATGAAGGAATCCATAATATAAGTGTCTCTTCTGTCAAAGAAGGAAAATTCAAACAATCGATGGATCTTGCAATAAATCGAATGCTTGCTTTTGGGAAAATTGAAGGTATTAAAATGACTATAGATACATATTATGATCTAACTGAAGCGATGCCATTTGTTGGGCTTTCTGCTCCAGAAGAATGAGTCTGAGATGAGGAAAATATTAAAACGTTAAGCTAAATAAAATTAATTTTTTTTTTCATTAATGTCCTAAATACTCACGACTATTACTATTTCACTTCTATTTGG
>JBHLRJ010000127.1:0-9764 GCA_048882645.1 Candidatus Thorarchaeota archaeon | reverse complement strand
AGAAATTTTAAAAAATAAGACAAAAGAATATAATTTTCCTATAACTATTGTGTATTAGGGATTACTTTTCCCAAGTTAGATGTAATACTTGAAAAAAAGGTCTTGAGATTTGTCTACACTGATAAGAACAGCGAGAAACGGACAGACGACTAAAGATATGGAAATAGTTGCTAGCAATGAACAGCATGATATAGAATTCATAAAAAGGGGAATTAAAAAAGGGAGAATTATTATTCCCAAGTCAAATCGAAGGGAACTTAAAACACCTATAGGAATTGGTAAAGGATTATTGGTTAAAATTAATGCCAATATAGGATCTTCTAAAACAGTATGTAATATTGAGGAAGAGGTTGCAAAGGCAAAAATCGCAGTCAAATATGGCGCAGACACAGTAATGGATTTAAGTACAGGGATTACAGAATCTGATGTTATCTCAATTAGGAAGAAAATTCTGAATGAGATAAGTGTCCCTCTCGGGACTGTACCAATTTATCAAACAGCTTTGAGGGCTCTTGAAAATAAGGGTGCAATTATCCATATGGATGAAGACGACATGTTTAATGTTATAGAGGAACAAGCAAAAGAAGGTGTCGATTTTTTCACTATTCATGTGGGTGTAACTCAAGAAATTGTAAATTATCTTATTGACCACCCCCGATTAATGGGTGTTGTTTCTAGAGGTGGCACATTTTTAGCATCTTGGATTTTAGAAAATGAAATGGAGAATCCCTTTAATAGTAGATATGATTACTTATTAGAGATGGCACAAGAGTTCGACTTCACCCTCTCACTTGGAGACGGAATGCGCCCGGGAAGCATTTTCGATTCAACCGATTATGCTCAAGTTCAAGAATTACTTGAAATTTCAAAATTAGTAAAACGGGCATGGGCCGCAGATGTCCAAGTCATGGTTGAAGGACCAGGGCACATTCCTGCAAATGAAGTTGAACGAAATATTAAAATGCAAAAATCATTATGCGATGAGGCACCCTTTTATGTGTTAGGCCCACTAGTAACTGATATAGCCCCAGGATATGATGATATAGTAGGTGCGATAGGAGGAGTTCTCGCGGGTTTAGCTGGGGCTGATTATTTATGTTATGTTACTCCATCCGAACATCTGGGGCTCCCAACTAAAGAAGACGTCAAAAGAGGAGTTATTTCTTCTAAAATTGCAGCACACGCCGTTAATATAGCGCGCTATGGTAAGCGAGTTTCAAATTGGGATTACAAAATGGATATTGCAAGGAAGGATCTCAATTGGGAAGGAATGATTGAACAAGCAATTGATCCAGAATTAGCCAGAGAGATACATTACCGAAACGGTTGTACTGAGGAAGATGAGGAGGTATGTAGTATGTGTGGAGAATTCTGTGCTATAAAACTTTTAAAAGATACTCTAGAAAGTAAAAGACATTCTAATTTATAATTACAATTGAACTTCTTATACCTCTTGGAATTTTTGCTTCCAATCAGGATCTATACATTCAAAAGCTTCTTCAGTTAGACTTCTAATATCATTGTGACATGAATCTAATAATATCCCTAAATGCTCTAATGCTCTTTTATCTCCAATTTTCATCAAACTCTCAATAATAATAAACAATCTTTTCTTGTCCTGTTCCTCTTCAGATTTCTCAAGTTCTTTTTTTAAAAATTCCACAATTAACATAGTAGCTTTAGGATCTTTGATTTCTCCCATTGCCTCAATAATTCGATTGATAACGACTTCATCTTTTTCAGATTTTAAAGCCCTTGACAACACATTTGTGGCTCTCCCCTCTTTCAATTGTCCAAGTTTTTGTGCGGCAATTGCTCTATTTTTCCAACTAGAAACATCAAATAATTTTTTTACATGTTTATTAAACGTTTCATTTCGAGTTTTTTGTTCCATCCTAAGATAGAAATAAGAATAATAAATAAGAATCTAAGCATAATATTTTATTAAAATCGGTCTCAAACTACTTTTTTAATTTTAATAGAATTGTTCATAAAATTCAATACCAAAATTTCATCGTTTTTAATTAAAGTATAAGAAATTTTTTATAAAATTAAGTTATAAATTACTAAGGAAAATGAGAAAAGTACTAACTATAGCGGGATCTGATTCTGGAGGTGGCGCCGGAATTCAAGCAGATTTGAAAACTTTTTCTGCCCGTGGAGTCTATGGAATGAGTGCTATTACGGCGCTTACGGCCCAAAATACAATTGGAGTTCAAGATATATATGATATAAATCCTAAATTTATCGGAAAGCAGATAGATTCTGTAATGACAGACATAGGTGCTGATGCGTGGAAGACAGGAATGTTAGCAAATGCTGAAATTATTCATGTCGTTGCTGACAGAGCTCGTAAATACAAGGTTGAATTACTAGTTGTCGATCCAGTAATGATTGCGAAAGGTGGTAATCAACTATTAAAACTGGATGCTATTGATGCACTAATATCAGAACTGGCTCCATTATCATATGTAATTACACCTAATCATCATGAAGCTCAATTGTTAGCCAAAATAGATATTAAGAATCTAAATGACGCCCGAGAGGCTGCAAAGAGAATTTATAACATGGGTGCGAAGCATATAGTTATTAAAGGTGGACATTTACCGGGTGTTACTGAAGTAATTGATTTACTTTATGATGGAGAGATTTTTACAGAGTTTGCAGCACCTCGTATCAACACGAAAAATACACATGGTACGGGATGTACTTTTGCTTCTGCAATTGCTGCGGAATTAGCGAAAGGAAATGTTATCAAAAAAGCAGTTCACATAGCTAAAGCATATTTAACCTCAGCAATTCAAAAAGCTGATTATCTAAGTATTGGTAAAGGTTATGGGCCAACAAATCATTCACAAGGGCTTGAAGTCAAAGTAGATCTTGATTTAGTAAACGTAAGAGAATTTTAATGCCTAATTCTTTCATAAGCCCATTCCGCCTTATCTTTCATACCAAGTGCCTCGTAAGCGCTTCCTAGAAAATAGAATGCATCAGGATAATCAAATTTTAATTTAACTAGCTTAAAAAGAAAATTTATAGCTAAATCATATCTCCCCTTTAGGTAATTTACTTTCCCTAGTAAAAACAAAATTTTTAGATCTTTATCGTCAAATCTAGATTCATCGTACGAATCCATGAGCAAATCAAGCGCAACGTCATAGTTTTTATCTTCTATTAAGTGTTCTATATCTTCAATAAATTTGAGAAATACTATTTTAATAGCAACACTCTCAACTTTCTTCATGGATTCTTTTCTTTGTTCATTTTCTAAATCTGATTGTTTTTCCTTTTCTTTTTCTTTTATGAAATCTTTAAAATTATCTAATACAATTTGAGAATATGGTTCACTACATAATGGACAGGTTCGTGATTGCATTAACCAGTCAGCTAAACAGTAGCTATGAATAGGATGTCCATTTTCACATTCAAAATGAGAATTATCATTTTTTTCTATTTTTAAATGACAAACAATACAAAAAGGCATATTCTCTATTCTCTATAGGATTATTATATTAAAATATAAAAACTTGGCATTTTTATAAATATGTTTTTGGGAATATAGGTTCTGATTTAAAAAATAATAAATAAAACTTCCGTTATATTATGGTTAAGAACAGATTTTTCCAGAAAAAAATTGGTTAAAGGTATGATATCTTGTCAATAAATAGAAAAGAACTCTTTTTAGAATTATTTAATAAGTTCCTTGAAATTAACAAAGATGTTGAAGCTCTTATTGTAAGTGATCATCAAGGTTTGGTTATCGCTGGTGAAAAACGAAAAGACATTGATCTTGAGATCGTGTCGGTTTTAACATCTATAATAAATCCAATCTTAGAAAGGATTCGTGATGAATTCTCTTTTAGAGAGTTTGGAACTGCTAGTTTTGATACGGAATTTAATAGACTTCTATTCATCTCATTAGATGAAAGAAGAACGTTAAGCGTCGTGTTAAATCATTTAGCTTCTGTTGATAAAGCTTCACCTTATGCTTATTTACTTGCCGAAAAATCAGTGCAAATTCTTAATGCAGAAGAGGGAGATAATATTCAATTAAATATCCCAAATTTTGAATATGAAACAGATTCTTCAGCAACAGAAGAAAGAGTAAGAAATCAGATATATCAGATGAGATTGGACCAAGGGGGAATTTATCGTTTTAAGTTTATTATTATTGGGGATCATGAAGTGGGTAAAACCTCTCTAGTAAGAAGATTTGTGGAGAACAGATTTTCCCATGATTATCGTGCTACAATAGGATTAAATATTTTGAGCCATAACATAAAGTTCTATGGAAATAGTGTATCTTATAGCCTTTGGGATTTAGGTGCCCAAAGTTTTTTCGCAAGATTTAGACAAACATATTATTTAGGAGCACAGGCTGCCTTTATTGTTTTCGATCTTACGAATAAAAAAACATTCGAAAATATTCACAAATGGTATGATGAACTAGAAAATTTTATTGATCAAAGAAAAATTCCTATGATTATAATTGGGAATAAATCAGATTTAAAAGATAAAAGAGAGGTGAGCTATCAAGATGGGGTAGATATTGTAACCGAATTTTCTAAAAAATCTGATAACAAAATATCTTATATAGAGACGAGTGCACTAACAGGAGAAAATGTTGAGGATGCATTTACCTTAATTGCGTATCATTATATCTCTCAAAGTAAGCAAGAGGAAGAAGAAGTGTTAAAGCAAGACTTGTTAAATGAACTGAACTTAATTTTAGAGAAGAGAAAGAAGCAAGGTGTTGATTTGGATAAACTTTTAACTCTAACAGTCATTTCAGAAAATGAATTCTGGTCACCTGGGCTACAAATTCTTTCAGATATTAATATTGAATATAAGCTTGAAAAACTTAAAGATGAGTATAATGAAAAGATATACCGCTTCTCTAATGGTGTTTTATTGAAAAATTATCTCTACGAGAATTTTGATGTCATTGGATCAGATGGTGTTTTTTGTATTTTTGATGCTCGTTATGAAGAGCATATTAACCCCGCATGGCGGGATGTAGTTATAAAAATAGTAAATGGAATTGAAGAAAATAAAGTTGTATTAATAGGTATTCGGGTTTCGGAAAGCAGCGACTGGTCTCAAATTATAGAAGAATTTAATGTGAATGAATTATTAGAACAAAAGATGGTGTCATTACTCTTTTTCAAGATAGGAATAGAATATCGACTTGAAATCTATGATCAATTAAAAGTCATGCTAAATACCATTAAATACCTTTAACAGTTAGGAATTTAACAAAAATTAATAAAAATAAACTTTAAGAAAAATATGAATCTACGAGAATTGGTGTGAAATTCATTGGTAATACGCAAGAATAAACTTTTTGTTGAATTATTTAGCAAATTTTTAGAAGTTAATCGAGAAGTAGAAGCAATTATTATTTCTGATGTTGAAGGGTTGATTATTGCTGGAGAAAAAAGAAAAGACATCGATATGGAGTTAGTCTCAGTTTTAACTTCAATAATTAATCCTGTTCTAGAGCGAATGCGAAATGAATTCGCTTTTAAGAAATTTGGAACCGCAAGTTTTGATACGGAAGATCATCGTTTGTTATTTATTTCTGTTGATGAGGAGAGAATCTTAAGTTTGGTCTTAGATAGTTTGGCTTCTGTTGAAAAAATGTCTCCTTATGGATTATTTCTGGCAGAAAAGACTGCTCAGATCATTAATGCTGAAGAAAATGACCAGATACAGATTTCAGTTCCAAATTTTGAATATGAATCTGAAAATGTACAGCGGTTAAAAAATCAACTCTATCAAATGGATATAGGTACTCGTGGTGAATATCGTTTCAAATTTGTCATTTTAGGTGACCATGAGGTTGGAAAGACATCTATCATTCGAAGATTTGTGGAAAATACGTTCTCAGAGTCATATCGTGCTACAATAGGGCTTAATGTGCTATCTCATACTTTTGATTTTTTTGGGAACGAAATAGGAGTAACTCTCTATGATTTGGGAGCACAGAAATTCTTTCGCCGATTTAGAAAAGTATATTATTTAGGAGCCCAAGCAGCATTTATAGTATTTGATTTAGCACAGCGTGAATCGTTTGCCAATGTTTCAAGTTGGTATCAAGAACTAAAGGAATTCACATCCAATGAGGAAATACCAATTGTTATTGTTGGAAATAAATCAGATTTAATTGAAGAGAGACAAGTTTTTCATCAAGAGGGAGTAAAACTAGCTAATAAATTATCTGAGAATGAAAAAATAAAATTATCATACATTGAAACTTCTGCCAAGACGGGGGCAAATGTTGAGGATGCTTTCAACCTTATTTCATATCATTATGTCATGAGAAGTAAGGAAATTGAAGATGAAAGACGGAGTGATGTCTTGTTTGATAAGATTTCTTCAATATTGAAGAAGAAAATAGTATTAACAATCTCATTCATCACAGGCAATAGTATGTGGAGCCCAGGGCTACAAATTATGACCGAAATAAAGAAATTAGGAGAAAGATCATTCGTTCGAGATTATGAGGATGAACAAGTATTTCAATATTCAAACGGGTTAATTATCAAACAACATTTATATACTGCTGTTGATGATTTGTCAAGTTCTGATGGAGTATTTTGTTTTTTTGATGATCAAAACAAAGATTATACCATGTGGAAAGAGATTATAGTAAAAATTATTAAGAATGTCAAAGAAAAAGGAGTAATCTTAATAGGGATAAAAGCTTCAGAGAGTAGTAACTGGTCTGAGATCCTTGAACATTTAAACGTGAATGATGAACTTAATAAAAAAGATGTTGATCTCTTCTTCTTTAGGATTGGAGCAGATTACAGATTAGATGTATTTGAGCAAATGAAATCTATGTTATCTAATGTTGAAGATAAGTATTAGCGTTTACTCTCTTAATATAGAGTCCTAGTCTACAAACTAACCTTTCTATCTTTTTAAATTTACTTTTAATTCTTCAGCAATAAGGTCTCCAAATTCCTTCGTAGTGAATGTTTTGATTTGAGGATTTTCGATATCAACAGTCCTTCCTTTCTTAAGAGCTTCCTCCACGGAATTTTCAATATTTCGTCCAATTTCAAGTGCTTGAAAAGATTCTTCCATCATTAGTTTAACGCTCAATATTGCCCCGATGGGATTGGCTATCCCCTTCCCGCCTATATCAGGAGCAGAACCGTGAATAGGTTCGTACATCGAAACCTTACCCGGATTTATATTCCCACTTGATGCCATCCCTAAACTTCCGATAAGAAAAGCACCCTCATCACTAATAATATCTCCAAACATGTTTCCAGTTACAACCGTTTGAAAAGAATCAGGTTTTCGAATAAGGAATTGACAAAAAGCATCTATGAAGATATCTTCTTTTTCAATATCCGGATATTTCTCTCCAATTTCATGGAATATCTTTCGCCATAGCCTACTTGGGCTTAAAACGTTTGCTTTATCAACTGAGGTAACTTTTGAATGTCCACTCTGTTTTGCATACTCAAAGGCATAATTTATTATACGTTCACAACCTTTTCGGGTCACTACCATTAGATTTTCAGCAATATCATCTTTCAGAACCGAACCTTTGTTTGCATAAAGCCCTTCTGTATTTTCTCTAACAAATGTTATATTTATTCCTTTTCCTATGAAATCATCCTTAAGAGGACATCTATCTCTTAAGCTTTCATATAATTTGATTGGTCTCAGATTTACATAAAGATCTAACCGTTGCCGAATTAATAAAACAATTAGTTCCGCAGTTCCTGGAGGTAAATCAGGGAGCCCAGCGGCTCCAAATAAAAAAGCATCAGAATTCTTGATTGTTTCAAAAGACTTTTTAGGTAAACTCGTCCCGAATTGTTTATATGCTGCGCCTCCACCAGGTGCTTCTTTATATTTAAATTCAAAATCAGAATATTCTGAAATCGTTTTTAAAATCTTAAGTCCTTCTTGAACTACTTCTGGACCAACACCGTCCCCACCACAAAATGCAATAGTTTTTTTCAAGAATATCAACCTTAATTAAAAGCAAATTTAATTGAATTAATCTTAACAAATAAGATAAGTTAAACTATTTATTAAAAACATCTAAGCTTAATAAAGGTTTAAACTTCTTCAACAAGCTGTTATTTATTTATGCAGATTTAATATCTTCAATAATTTTAACTCACTAATTTGTAAAACCGAAAATAATTTAGATAGGTAATTATTTTCCAAAATAATGAAAAAACATCTGATCTTATTTATCTTCGCATTTCTATTCATAGGGATAGTGGGAATTTTAATTCCTTTTTTAATAATTTATTCAGGATTACATCATTCTATTTACATGACTTTTGAAGATCTATCACCTCAGGGAATTTTCTTTTTTCTATACCTGATTTCAATTATTACTTTTGTTCCTTATCTTTTCTCTATTACAGCAACAGAAAAATGGTGGTTAAGTAAATATCGAATTGGTAAAAAATTTCGCACAAATCGAACATTAGGTTATATATTGTTAATAATTGGAGTTCCAATTCTGACTTGGCTAATTATAGCAGTTATCAGATATTATTCAATAACAATCTTTGTCGGTGGTTTAGGAGAATTTGTTTATAACGGATTCTTGGTTCTGACTTTAATGTGTGTACTCTTCTTTATTATTCCGGGGTTGATACTGAGTTTTAGGACAATCGAAAAGAGATCTTAAAATTAACAAATATCCAAAAATAATAGTTGAAAGAAAAAAAAAGATAGAAATGAAAGCCATCCATCTATTTTTGGGATTTTTCCTTTTGGAGCTTAAAGATTAAGATTACGGATGCAAAACCTATAATAACAATGAAAATAAATCCATTGTATCCTGGAACACCTTGCTCCTTCTTCCCGCTTACAGGAGGGATAGCGACTTGTACTTCGACACAATCTGATAATGTATACCCATATTGATTATTTGCGCTTATTATGAAATAATAAGTACCATTGGCATATCCACTTAAAGATAGGGAAGTGGCTGAGATCTCATTAGCTATTTGTGTTAAGCTTCCATTAATTTCTGTTATAAATTTATCATATTGATAAACGGAATAGTTCGCAGCTCCAGAAGAACTTGACCATACAAAGGTGAATTCACCATCGTCATCAGGATTATCGGCACTAGATAACAAAGTAAAGGAATCAGGAAGTGGAAGGAATATAGTTATTTCAAGACAATCGGATAAAGTATCACCATAATCATTATGAGCAACGACTATAAAGTAATAGATACCGTTTGAATAATCACTTAATGGTAGTGTTAAATCTGTAATCTCATCAGCTAAAACAGTTAAACTTCCATTAATTTCTGTTATAAATTTATCATATTGATAGACGGAATAGTTCGCAGCTCCAGAAGAACTTGACCATACTAAGGTGAATTCGCCATCACCATCAGGATTATCAGCAGTAGATAACAAAGTAAAACTTTCTGGGAGTAGACTTTTAAAAAGTATCTCCTCTATTTCTTTTTCCATTTGTTCAAGAGCATCAGAAACTCCCTTATTACCACTTAATAAATCACTAAAATAGTCTGCTATTATAAGGGAAATTTGAGAATAGTTAAGCGTAATAGGTCTAGATAAGGTTAAATTTACTTGGGCAGACCAATTCTTAATCCATTCAAAACCCGTTGGTGGATTGTCATAAACAGACTTTAAGGCAGGAAAGTTACCTAAAGGCCAATATCCTGGGCCGGGATCTGCGTCAGCTGTTAATTCACGTTCCTGGGCTAATGTATCTCCAAGAAATTTAGTCAGATTTACAGC
>JBHLRJ010000126.1:0-11789 GCA_048882645.1 Candidatus Thorarchaeota archaeon | reverse complement strand
CCAAGCTGGAATAAATCGAGCAAGAGAATTAGAAGTGGTACCTAGAAAAGAAATACCTGTGGAAAGGGCAGTTTTAGTTGTAGGAGCAGGAATTGCTGGAATGAATGCTGCACTGGACTTGGCAAACCAAGGGATACCTGTGTATTTAGTTGAAAAAGAAGCCACAATTGGAGGAAAAATGGCTCAATTAGACAGAATATATCCAACCGATGATTGTGGTATTTGAGTTCTAGCTCCTATCATGGTAAATGCATCAAAACATCCAAACATAAATCTATTTACTTACAGTGATGTTGTTGAATTTAGTGGAATTCCAGGAGATTATAAAGTTAAAATTCGGAAAAATGCTCGATATATTGATGCAACTAAATGTACTGGGTGTGGATTGTGTACAACTAAATGTCCCATTAAAGTTCCTAGTGAGTTTGATAGGGGAATCGGTGAAAGAAGCGCAATTTATATTCCTTTTCCGCAAGCAGTACCGAAATTAGCTGTTATGGATAAAAGTGTGTGCATTGATTGTAAAAATTGCGAACGTACATGCCCCGCTGAAGCAATCGATTTTGAGCAAGAAGATGAATATATTGATATTAATGTTGGAGCGGTTATTGTAGCTACTGGTTGGGATGAATATCCAATCTGGGAGTCCAATGAATATGATTACGGTTATCACCCAGACGTGATCACACAAATAGAATTAGAGAGAATGTTAAGCCCTATTGGTCCTACTGGTGGGCATGTACATCGTGTGTCAAATGGAGAAACACCCAAAACTATTATAATGATTCAATGCGTGGGATCCAGAGATGTAAATGCTAATCCTTATTGTTCGTTTGTTTGTTGTAATGTAGCACTTAAAAACGCTCAATTACTCAAACAAGAATATCCTGATATGGATGTTATCATGTTTTATATTGACATTCGTACCACAGATAAGGGAAATGAAGAATACTATAGAAAGATCAGAGAATCTGGGGTAAGAATGATACGAGGTAAAGTAGGCGAAATAATAGAAGATCTTAAATCAAATAAATTAAAAGTTAGAGCGTATTCTTCCCTAACTGGGGAGATTGTGAAGATTGATGCTGATCTCGTTGTTTTATCAACAGGAATGATACCTTCAAAGGGAACAGAAGAAATTATCGAAGTAATGGGATTAAGTAAAGGTCCAAGCGGATTCCTTTCAGAAGTCCATGGATGCTTAAGCCCACAAGAAACAAAAGATATGGGGATTTACATAGCAGGATGCGCTGCAGGTCCAAAGAATATACCATATTCAGTATCTTCTGCTTTAGCTGCTGCAAGTAAAGCATCTACTCTTTTATCTCATGATACTATAAAACAGGAACTAATTATTGCCGAAGTGGATAAGGACCTATGTATGGGATGCCACAGGTGCGAAAAATTATGTTTCTATGAAGCAATCAAAGTCAATGAAAACGAAATTGCTGAAGTTGATGATTTGAAGTGCAAAGGATGCGGTGTATGCATATCCTCTTGTCCTGCTAGAGCCATTGATCTAAAATACTATAGAGATAAGCAATTTACTCAGGAGATTAAAGGGATTGGGTGTAGTGATCTTGAAACATTAGAAACAGCGACGGAGACTATAGAAGAGTAAACAAGAGGCTAAATATCATGTCTGAAGAAAAGAGTAATGAATCCAGAAAAATTATTGCGTTTGGTTGCGATAAATGAGGATATTCAGTAGCTGATTTAACAGGTGTTACAAGAAAATCATACTCGACAGATATTCATCTCATTCGAGTAAGATGTACGGGACGAGTTGGTATTCATTTAATAATGGAAGCCTTCCTAAATGGTGCTGATGGAGTTGCAATTATTTCTTGAAAAGAAGGAGAATGTGAATTTGGAAATGGCAACATTAATACGTATGAACATATACTCACATTAAAAAAATTATTAAAACATGAAGGCATTTCTGAAGAGCGAGTTCAACAATATTTCTGTTCAGCAGCAGAAGTTGAAAAATTCATAAATTCAGTTGAAGACATTACCAAAAAAATTCATACACTCCCTCCTCTACCAAAAAACAATCCGAAATAGAATGATCTTTTCAAAAAAAATTATAGTTTGAGAAGAAACTAACCCGAAGCATGGGTTTTCGGAAAATTAAATTGTATTTAAATAAAAAAGTATATTTATGAGTTTTGAAGAAAATTTTTCATGGGAATATTTAAAAAATGTAGCTGATGCTCTAGATTCATATAGGATTCGAGCGTTAATTGATGCTAAACAAGATATTTTAAATGCAGGAATATATGATGAATCTGATTATAACAATATCTTGTATACCATGCTAGATGAAGAAAAATTAAAATATTCCCTCCTTAACTTTTTAAAAAATAATTCAGAAGGTAATTTAGACCTTCTTTCCCAATTTTCTCAAAGTAATTCAATTGCTTTGACTGAAACACTAAGTTTATTAGAATTGCTTAAAAACGAGAAATTAATAATCTTAAAAGAATTATATGATAAAATTAAAGGTGATGAGCAGAATCCTGATAAGCTCATCTTCAAAGACTTTTCAATACAAGTTATTGAAGAGCAGAATTTTAAATTAAAACCTATATATGAACCAGTTAAAGTAATATTTGATTCTAAAAACTGTTCCGGTTGTGGAATGTGTGCTGGTATATGCCCTATGAATTGTCTTCACATTTATAATGGTTTTGGGAAAATAGATGAAGATAAATGTATTCATTGTGGATTATGCTATTTTGTTTGTCCTAGGACATATTTACCTACAAAAGTATTAAATATGACACAAGAAAATGCTTCTGAAATAAAAGAATATGAGAATATTGGTCCATTCCTTGAAGCTTATTCTGCAAGAACTAAAATAAAAGAAATTAAAGAGATATGTCAAGACGGCGGTATTTCAAGTACTTGTCTCCACTATCTACTTGAGAATAAATTAATAGATATTGCTTTCGGGGCAAAAATGAGCAATACAATATGGCGACCAGATCCAGTTTTACTTCGGAATAAAGAAGAAATCTTATCAACCGCAGGAACAAAATATGTTAATAATCCAAATTTACAATTATTAAATCAAACAGAGGTTAAGAGTAAAAAAATTGCGGTAGTAGGAGTACCTTGTCAAATGCAAGCGCTTTTAAAGTCTGCGATCTATGATATTGGGCTTCCCTCTCTCAACAATATAGAATATAGAATTGGGATTTTCTGTATGGAATCCTTCTCTTATGAATCCCTTTTAAAAATAGCTGAAAAATTGAATGTCGATATAAAGAATGCAAAAAAGATGAATATCAATAAAGGCAAATTCTTTATATACACTAATGACGGAGAGGAACTAAATATTCCAATAAAAGAAATCCCTCATTTAGCTCGTGAAGATTGTGAAATGTGTTATGACTTAACATCTGAGTCCGCTGACATTTCTATCGGTTCCATTGGTTCTCCATCAGGATGGAACACTGTTCTTATTAGAACACAGAAAGGCAAGGAACTATATGAGAGCCTCCTCTCTAATAATTTAATTGAATCAAAATCATTAGAAGAAGTTAAACCTGGTTTACCCTTACTCCAAAGAATTGCAGGCTCAAAAAAGAATAAGTGCAAAAAACATATAAATTTAAAGATAGAAGTAAATAAAAGAGTACCTATTTACTAGAGTTTCGGATTCTCAATACCAAACTAATCTATACACTCTTCCATACACAAAACCAAAAATTTAATATTAAACTCATTATTTACTACTATTAATTCGAAAAATTAAAATAACCAAATAATAACTGAGTTCGAATGAGTTTTGAAACTGTGTTTCGACCGAAAAACTTTCGTGAGAAAGTATTCTTTCGCAATCTCCGCTCACAAGTAGACGGTAATGCTAAAGTTGAATTTGGATTAACCCAGATTAGAGGTATTGGTCGAAGATTAGCCCAATCGATTATCCGAGTTGCAGGAATTAACCCTAATTTACGAATAGGTGCAATTCCAGAAAAAGATTTACAGAGAATTGAAGAAATCATATTAAATCCTGTTCAGAATGGAATTCCAAACTGGATGGTAAATAGACCTAAAGACTTGCGTACTGGTGAAGATCTTCATCTCATCGGAAACAAACTTGATATCACTGTAAAACGGGACATTGATAGCATGAAAAAAATTAAATCATATAAAGGAGTTCGTCACCACCTTGGATTAAAAGTACGCGGTCAAAAAACAAAAAGTACCGGAAGGCATGGATTAGTGGTTGGAGTTTCGAGAAGAAAGAAAAGACAACAAAGACGAACCGAATAAAGGTGTTTTTATGGGAGATCCAAGACGTTTAAAGAAAAAGTTTAGAAAGCCTAAACATCCCTATCAAAAAGAAAGAATATTAGAGGAACTTGAGTATATCGGTAAATATGGCCTTAGAAACAAAAGAGAGTATTGGAAATCTCGAACTATTCTAGCTAATTGGCGTAATATTGCAAGAAAATCTAGATCCCTATCCCAAGAAAAAGCTATCGAGGTTCAACAAGAATTAATTGAAAAATTAAACCGTATAGGAGTAATTGGATCAGAAGCTGAATTCGAAGATTTACTTCTTTTAACGGTTGAAGATGTGTTGAAAAGAAGATTACAAACGCTTGTTTATGAAAAAGGGTTAGCCAGTACCGTGTACCAAGCACGACAATATATCACACACGGTCATATTCAAATAGCTGGCAAGAAAATAAATGCCCCCTCATATCTCGTAAAAAGAGATGAAGAAGATATGATTGATTTTACCCCTAGTAGTCCACTTTCTAAACCAAAAGAAAGCTCTACTAAAGGTGAAGCATAATGAGATATTACTCTTGATAATTCTTTTAATTTTTATCCTCATTAAAAACATATTAGAAACTTATCAGAAATAAAATTATTTTTATTCAATGAATAAGATGTGACTTCTTATGGATTCTAAAATAATTAAAGTGAAATTTGGAGATATATTTAATCTTTCTCTTGACTCTAATCCAAGTACAGGGTATCGTTGGGAAATAAATTTTGATACAAATTATCTAAAGCTTGAAGAGACGCATTATACACCAGTAAATTCAAAATTAGGAGGTGGTGGCAAGCAATATTTCAGTTTTCTGCCTCTTAAAAATGGGAAAACCACAATTACTATGCTGTACAAAAGAAATTGGGAAAAAATTGAAATAAAAAAAGAAAAATTTTTAATAGAAATTACTTAACTTCACTTGCCTGTCTCCTTCTACGCAACAGAAACAGTGAAACTCCAGCTATTCCTATTCCCCCTACAATAGAAGTGACTATGATAATAATTATAACAAGCGGAAAACCCTCAACGCTCTCTCCCCCATTTTTGACCAAATTATCAGGATCTACTGCTATAAACATCTCAAAGTTTTTCTCTTCATATCCAACAGCTGAAATGAGCATATTTAGTAATATTGGATCTTCACCCGGGGGTACTGTTATTGGTTCTAGAGACACAAAATAGAATCCATTACCAAGATTGATAATATCAGAAGAAACATCTACACTATTCCACCACATATGAATTGTGGCAGAATCAATCCCGTATTCAGTCTCGTTACATACAAAAATAGTAAAGTTAAAGTGTTCTAAGGAAAAATTAGTCTCTATTATCTCAATTTGTAGAAAGTGAATTATTTCAGGTAATTCTATAGCAATGTTTGTTTCAAAATACTTAGTTCCATAACCGGTTGCAGAAATAATCATATTCAGCAGTATTGGATCTTCTCCTGAACTTACAAATATAGATTCCAAAGAGACGGTATAAAATCCATTCCCAAGATTAATAACACTAGATGATACTTCTGTACCGTTCCACCACACTTGAAGTGACGCTGAATTAATCCCTTGGCCTGTCTCATTAAATACAAAAAATGTTAAATTAAAATAATACAGTGAGTAAAAATTTTCAACTATTTCAATTTGCATAATTTCACCAACGGCACTGGATTCTATTCCAATATATGTTTCGAAATATTTATCCCGATGGAAAGCAGCTGAAATATTCATATTCAATAAGATTGGCTCTTCACCAGGATTCACAAAGATGGGTGCCAATGATATGTTATATAACCCATTTCCAAGATCATCAATGTTATTTGAAGCTACATTGGTTCCATTCCACCAAATTTGCATAGAAAATGTTGAGAGCTCTAAACCTACGCATTGACTTGAAATATTAGCGATAATAACAAATTCTAAAAGAGAATATGTTTGACCAATAATAGTAACTGTAAAAGTAGGAGGAACTTTTCCAATATAGTTAGATTTTAGTGTTGTATTATTACCATTGTTATTGATAAATTTAATATCGTTACTTACTATTACATTATTGCTAATTACTGTATTATTACAATCACCTGAATCGATAAGTATTCCCCATTGTGTATTATGATAAATATAGTTTGCTTTAATTTTATTATCATCAGAATTCCCCCTTATATACACTCCATAGTGAACATTGTAAAAGATGTAGTTAACCGTGATATTATTACCATGGCAAGTATTACTTAACATTATTCCATGTTCAGTATTAAAATATAACGTGTTCTCTGAGATAGTGTTATTATCACAATCTTCATCAAAAATAATGCCAGTTCTTCCATTATCATTTGCTATGTTTTCTGAGATTATATTATTATTGCTCTCAATTCTTAAATATATCCCATAATGCCCATTATTGTTTGCCGTATTTCCTGAAAAGATATTATCATTACACGTGTATAATCCTAAACCATACCTATTATTGCTTGCTTCATTTTCTAAGAGTTTATTTTTATTGCTATTAGCCCTCAACAAAATCCCATAATAAAAATTGCCCTTTGCAATGTTTCCCGAGATAGTGTTATTAATACAATCATTAAGAAGGTATATACCATACCATTCATTATTACTTGCGATGTTCCCTGAAATAATATTTTCATTACAACGGTTAACAATATATATCCCAAAATAATTCCCCATTGGATCTCCACCATTGTATCTTACTTCGTTATTTAAAATCGAATTATTAACACAATCATTATTTAGAACTATCCCACATCGCCCGTTGGAATTTGCTTTATTTCCCAATACGGTGTTACCAGTTGAATTAAATTCTATTTTTATACCATGACGATCATTATTGTTTATGGTACTATTCTCTATTAATATATTGCTACATTCATTAGTTAGAACAATTCCGTGAAAATTGTTATTTGAACAAGTATTATTTAACAATCGTCCATTAAGAGTATTATTCAAGAGAATCCCTGCATTTCCGTCAGCTCCCGAATTTGTCAATGTACAATTTCTAATTATAAAATAATCACTCGAATTTTCGATTAATATCGCATTCCCCAAACCTCCTGCGTTTATGGTTGCATTTTCTATCACATGAGGATCGTTTTGTGTTCCAGAATTAACTTGAAT
This sequence comes from Candidatus Thorarchaeota archaeon, assembly GCA_048882645.1. Lineage (GTDB taxonomy): Archaea > Asgardarchaeota > Lokiarchaeia > Sigyniarchaeales > SOKP01 > Loki-b32. The sequence continues at coordinate 4,364 of JBHLRJ010000126.1, read as the reverse complement.
CCAATCTAGGGTAGTCTCTGACCAATTGTCGTTTTTAATATGTATACGGGGACAATTTGGCCAAAAAGCAGAATTCTTAGGACTTATGAAATCAACCTCCTTTCGAGTCTCTCTAGTTCCATCGCTATATTCTTTATCCTCGATAATATAGATTTTACTACCAATTAAAAAAGCGAAAATTAGTCCTAAAGTTAAAATAATTATTTTTAATTTACATTTACTTTTCATGATATTTCACCCAAAAATTATTGGATTAGGTATAGATTTGATAGAGAAGTATTTAATATTTTGTATCCTATTTTTCTATTTTTAATTTCCATTGCTGTTTGATTTAACACTTGAATTCATTTTGTTTTGGGTCGAGGATTAGCTAGATTATTTTTATGAATAGTTTTACGCTAAATTTGGTTAGTGCTTAACAAATCAATCAACACTTGTGAGATGTTAGAACTCAATAAGTAAAAGTCCCGCTATTCCAAATGAAATAAAAAAGAAAATTAACGATTTAGGAGAAATTCAATAAAAAGTGAAAGGCTCTTAACATTTCCATAAATCTTTTTATTTTTGATTTCTAATTCTTCAAGAAATGTTTTCAAATCTTTTTTCTTATCTGGTGAAGATTCTCTTATAATTTTTTTCACTGCTTCAAAATCAAACGAATTCAATAATTTAAAATTATATCTATTTGCCATTTCTGATAAAAGAAAAATGTAATAATCAGATATCTCTGATGGAGATAAAAATCCAGGAGGTTTGTTTTCATCTTCAGCATTTTCACCCCGCGTTAGGAAAGTATCAACTCTTTGGGGTAATACCATATTGAAGGTAATATTATCTCTTTTAAACTCTTCAGATAATGAACTTATCAATCCCACAACGCCATATTTTGCTATTGTATAGGGTAAATATAATGGGGCAGCATGTAAAAAATGCATACTCCCTGTCACAATAAACCTGGCTTTATCTTTTTTATCATCTAATTTCAAATAGGGATATGAAGCTCTAAAAGTATAATATACACCCATAACGTTAACATCTAAAATTTTTTGAAAGGTATTTAAATCATATTTTAAGGAAGGTTGTGAGTCCCTCCATCCTGCATTAGCTACCACCCCATTTAAAGGACCCAGATCTTCATTAAAGCTTTTGAAAATCGTCTTTACTTCATCAAAATCAGTAATATCCCCTTCATGAACAGAAACTTTCACTCCTAAATTAAGTCTCTCAATTTGGTCTCTAACACTATATAATTCATTTGCAGTTCGAGAAGTTAGTCCAACATTAGCTCCTTCTCTCGCGCAATCTAAAGCAACTGCTCTCCCAATTCCTCTTCCAGAACCAGTTATTACAATATTTTTATTTTTTAATATCATATTTTTGTTTTTACTCCCCTTTTTAGAATTTCTAGATAAAAATTAGACATTTTTATATTTAAATCTGCATGTGAATCATAAAAATAACTACAAAACAAAATTAGTTTTTTAATTCAAATTATTATATTTATAAAATTTACAAAATAATCAATTTATTTGCTGAAGTTAGAGCCCTTTTGAATTCATAAATTTCTCGAAAGGTAAATTCAAAGTCAGATTTCAACGAAAATTCCATTAAATAATTTAATCATTCTTTAAAAAGCTTACAATTAGTTTGTTTACCAGTTTAGATTTCTCCATGAGAACTAAATGTGTTCCACCTGGAATAACTTCGAGTTGTGCATTAGGTATAGCATCAACCATTTCTAGCATAACTTTTAATGGATAAAGGTTTTCATTTTCTCCATCGATAATAAGTGAGGGGCTTTTAATGTTCTTCAATTGTTCTAACCTGAAGTTTGGTTCTTTTTTTGCCATATCCATTCCTTTTTTGAGCAAAATTGGCCAATTATCTGGATTAGAGGCTACTTTTTCATAAGCTTTCTTAATAAATTTATAGCCTTTAGGTAAATTATTAGGATCAACATTATCAAATTGTTCAAGGATATCTGGATAATAATTAGATATATTATAGGGAGTACCAATTAATATTAGCTTATTTACTAATTCAGGATACTCTAGACTGAGAACCAACGAAGTGCAACCCCCATCACTCCAACCAATAAAGCTCGCTTTTTTTATATCTAATTTTTCCATCAATTGAGAAATATCTGAAGCAAAGAGCTCATAACTTAGAGGTTTATCTGAATCTGTTGTCCTTCCATGTGCTCGAGTATCCGGAGCGATTATCCTAAAATGTTTTGCCAATTCTTTGATTTGAAAAAACCAACTTGTGTAATCCACCATACCACCGTGTAATAAAAAAATGGGCTCTCCAGTACCAAACATGGTATAGTACATTGTGATATCTCCGATATCAACATAATCTTCATCAATATTCTTTTTTTTCCACGCGTTAAATTTAGCCTTACCTATTAGCATTTTAATTACTCCCATCGTTATATACCACCTTTAGTTTTAAACTTGTTATTGAATTAAGATTACTAAAAAAGTTTTGTCTTCATAAAAAATCAAAGAGTAATTTTGAATCTTTGTTCATTTGTATTTTCCTCCTTTTTAAGGACACAAGGTTCGAGCCTTTTTAATCTTGTTGTCCTAATTTCCTTTGAAATTAGTTTGGAAAGGTAAATTCAGAGTCTGATTTCAATGAAATTTCAGTGATAAATTCCATTAAAGTACCATTTACATAGATTAAAATAGCAATTAAGATTTTAAATATTTGCTAAGAAATTGAAATCATTTTAATGAATGACTTATATTGTATGATTTCAAAGGATAATTCGGTTAATTAGAAGATGATTAAACAGATTAAAGATAAGGATTCTCTATACAATCGATTTGTGAAAGATATTTTTCTTTTTGCATATCATATTGGGGATCTAGATGATTTCTACTTTTCCAATTGTATATGGTTTGGATTAGAAGAAAATGGAGAAATAGTAGAAGTCATATTATTATATATGGGTTTAAAGGTTCCAACTCTTTTACTATTCGGATCAAGCAAAAAAATACCATATTTAGTTGAAGATGTCATTGAAAAGCTTCCTGATTGCTTCTATTGTCATTATCAAGGGGATTTTCATGAACTCTTTGAATCTAAATATCAAATGACGTTTTTAGGAACACACTTGAAGATGAAATTTCAAGGAGACCTCGCTAAACTCTCTATTATTGATACAAGTGAAACCATCCGCCTTACAGAGAACGATGAGCAAGATATTCTTTCACTATATCAAGAATCTTATCCAGAAGGTTATTTTGTACCTTATATGTTAAAATCAGGTAAATATTATGGTGTAAAAATTGATAAAAAAGTAGTATCAGCTGCGGGTGTCCATGTCTTCTCTCCATTATATAATATAGCTGTTTTGGGAAATATTACCACACATCCTAATTTTCGAGGAAGAGGATTAGCAAAAAAATGCACTTCTCAATTGTTAAAGTCGTTTGATGGAGAGGTCGATCAAATTTGTTTGAATGTTAAGAAAGACAACATTATTGCCCTCCGATTATATGAGAATTTAGGTTTTAGAGTGCATACTACTTATAAAGAAGCTTATTTTGAGAGAATTTAGTATAGATATTGAATTCACTTCAGCAATTTTAAGAGACACTAGGTTAATTTTTTTAAATTTTGTCCCAATTTCGTTTGAAAATGGCATGGAAAGGTAAATTGAACACTTGACTTAAATGAAAATTCCTTTGAAAAAGCTAAATAGCGTAATCGAAAAAGTTGAAAAAAATATTATTAATTAGACTATGGGATTTTTTTATTATTTGATGGAGTATAATTGCTAGAGCGGATTTGTTTAACTAAATATTCTGCATCCTCTCCGACTCCATATACTAAACCGGATGTACCCTTATATAGCCATACGGTTCCGATAAAGAATAGCCCGTTTTCTTCGGTAACTCCTCTTTGCTGAATAGGAAAACCCATTTCATCGATAATTTTTTTATCAGTTTTTATAAAAGAATAATCACGGGTATAACCAGTAGCCCAAATAATGGTATTTATATTAGATTCTTTCAAATCTAATTCTTCAATGATTTCTTGATTAAATCCGTCATTTAAAACTTCTAACTCTTCTTCTGGTGCATCCAAATTATTTTCTTCAATTAATTTATCAATTAGAGGCAACATTTCTTTTTCCAAACTATCTGCCTTAGTTAATAACTGGTGTAGATTTTTATCAAAATATATCTTAAAATCATTAGATCGATTAATTTTTGCTAATAGAATCACACCATCTTTGGCATATTTATGTAAATTAACTGTATGACCTCCATTTGTACCTGAAACATGTGGATTACTAACCAGACGTTCTGATAAATCATCCAATTCGTCAACAGTTTTGTCATACATTTTTA
>JBHLRJ010000125.1:0-11834 GCA_048882645.1 Candidatus Thorarchaeota archaeon | reverse complement strand
CTGAACGAATTTATGAAGATAGTTTAGGATTAGGAAAAAGTCTTTTATCGATTGATAGCTTAAATAGTATAGCTCGTATCTTAATCTCAATGGGTAATACTGAAAAAGCTTTTGAACTATTAAAGCAAGGAGAAGACCTACTTAAAGAAATGATTCCAGAGAAGCTAGAAGATTATAAGAAAAGAGAAGCAGATATAAAGCTACTTCAAGCTATGACGTTCCATCCAATTATTTCTCAAAAAAGTGATGTAGGTCTCGCATTAGAGTTACTCGAAAAGAGTTTGCCATTATATGAAAAATATGGTAACAAAGCCGAAATTGCTTTCTGTCTTATGCTAATTTTTAGCATAATTGGGGGTATAAAAGGTGAATTAAATAAAGCATTCGATTACATAGACCGTGCGATAACTCTTGCTACTGAAAGTAATAGAAAATATGTCATAGGTTGGTGTTTACTCGCAAAAGGAGTTTTTTACACACTTAAAGGTAATATTGAAGAAAGTTTTAAATTTCATGAGCAAAGTTTATCAGTTTTTAAACAACTTAATAATAAATTCATGATTGCTAGTGTTCTTAACAATATGGGAGGTCTTTATAAAATGAAAGGAGATTTAGATCATGCTTTGGACTGTTTAGAGCAAGCTATTGCTCTATCAACGGAACATAGTAGTTTAAGAATTATAGCTAGTCAATATGATTATTTGATCCAGATATTGATTGAAAAGGGTGATCTTGAGAGAGCACAAGAACATTTGAACCAATTAGAGCAAATGCATGACAAGTTAGGGCAAAAAGAGACCTTTCATGAATTTTTATACAATAAAGCTTTAATTTTAAAAACTAGTACCCGAGCCATTAATCGAGGGAAGGCAGAAGAATTATTAAAACAACTCCTCGAAATGGATCCAAATTATGAGTTTAAAATAGGATCCCTGGTTAATTTAAGCGATTTACTTTTAATTGAATTAAAGATAACTAATGATAGAGAAGTTTTGCTGGAGATAAATAGTTATATTAGTCAATTAATTAAAATTGCCGAAAATTCGGGTTCATATCATGTGTTGGGAGAATCTTATCTCCTACAAGCTAAATTAGCATTGATTTTACTAGATTTCAAAAAAGCCCGACAATCACTGACACAGGGTCAACAAATCGCTGAAAAGTTTGGACTTCATTCATTAGCTATGAAAATATCAAATGAACACGATGGATTACTTGCACATTTAAATAAGTGGAAAAAAATTGAAGACCATAAGACTACTCTACCTGAACGTATGGAATTAGCACGCTTAAATGAGCAAATAGAAAATATGGTACAGAATCGAGCAATGGAAGCTCCTGAGCTTTCAGATGAAGAACCGATACTATTATTGATTGTATCTGAAGGAGGCACTCCAATCTTCTCGAAAACGTTTAGTGAAAACCAACCATTTGAGGACCATCTATTTGGTGGTTTTTTAAGTGCTATTAATTCCTTTATGGATGAGATGTTTTCTGAGGGACTTGATCGCACCATTTTTGGGGAATATACGCTCCTTATAGACTCTATATCTCCATTTTTTTCCTGTTATATATTCAAGGGTCAATCCTATTCTGCTCAACATAGGATAAGGTATTTTTTAGATAAATTAAAAGGCAATAAAGAAATTTGGCAAGTTTTTGAAAAATATTATCAAATGAATCAAGAAATTCAACTTAAAGATATTCCTTCCCTCGAAACCTTAATAAAAGAGATTTTTATTGATAAGACAATTCCCCTAAAAATTTCATAATATTAAGAGAAAAATATTATTATTTCTATTTACTATCACTATTTACAAATAAACAATTTAAAGAGATTTATATGCAAATTACAGTTTTAAATGGCAGTCCTAAAGGTAATGAAAGTGTCACTATGCAATATATCTTATATATCCAAAAGAAATTCCCACAGCACACACTTAAGATCATAAACATATCGCAGCAAATTAAAAAGATTGAAAAAAACCAAGAAAGATTTCAAGAGATTATAAATGAAATTCAAGCATCTGATGGAGTAATTTGGGGAACACCTGTATATTACTGTCTCGTTCCTTCTCAATATAAACGGTTTATCGAGCTTATAACAGAAAGAAATGTTGAGAAAGTTTTTAAGGATAAATATGGAATGGCTCTAACAACATCAATTCATTATTTTGATCATACATCTCATAATTATCTACGTGCAATTTCAGAAGATCTCGGTATGAAATTTGTAGGAGGTTTTTCTGCTGATTCCAATGATTTAATGATTACAGAAGAGAGAGAACGGTTAATAGATTTCGCAGATAACTTCTTTTATAATATTAAAAATAAAACTCCAACTTCAAAACATTTTTCACCATTAAAATATCGTGAATTTAACTATACACCAAGTAGTAATATAAGCGATGAAGACAAGATTGCCATAGATAGTACGAAAATTCTTATCCTTACCGATTCTCTAGATGAAAAAACAAACCTCGGAAAGATGATAAAGAGATTTTGCATGTCCTTTTCAGAAGATATTGATGCTATTAACATTAATGATGTTGATGTTAAAGGAGGTTGTTTAGGTTGTATTCTATGTGGTTATGATAATCAATGTGTGTACAAGGAAAAAGATGGATTTACAGACTTTTGGGATGAAAAAGTAAGGAAGACAGATATTTTAATAATTGCAGGAAGCATAAGAGATAGGTATCTATCGTCAAGATGGAAAATAGTTTTTGATCGAAGTTTCTTTAATAATCATGTGCCAACATTAAGCGGCAAACAGATTGGTTTTATTATATCTGGTCCATTAAGTCAAATTCCTAATCTTAAACAAATCTTATCAACGTACTCAGAATCACAGAAAGCTAATTTTATTGATTTTATAACTGATGAATATGGAACCTCAGAAGAGATAGACTTACTCATACAAAATTTTGCTACTAATTCAATTAGACTTTCAAACGCCAAATATATTCATACTCATACTTATCTTAGCAAAGGTGGAGAATTACTTTTCAGAGATGAGGTGTCTGGTCGACTCAAATTTGTATTTAGAGCAGATGATAGGTATTATGAGCAACATGGATTATATGATACATTTCCTCAAAACAATAAAGCTGCCCAAAAAATGAATGACACGCTTATCCCTTTAATTGAAAATAACGAAGATTTCCGAAAACAGTTTTATGATAGGATAAAAACTGAAATGGTTAGACCTTTGAAGAGTATTGTAGAAGATCCTAATAAATAAGAATTGTTCTTTTCTTCAATTTACTTTGTTAATATTATTTTTTTCTATGAAGATTACCATTTCTAACTCTTTTCCACAAAAGTATTGAGTATTTTAAATTTATTAAAATGTATAAGATTTATAACTGCAGAAAAACATATTATTTCGATTTGTAATATAAACGAAATCTTAAGGGACATTTTGGCCTAAAAATTAAAAAGAATGATGTGTCTATAATGTTAGAAGAAACTGAGCTAAAGGAACAAGACTTTATTCCCAACATAGAGTTTAGAAAAAGGAATATGAGGTTTATGAGAAAACACGCTAATACTTTAGCCAAATACATAGAAACAATCGAGGAAAACAAGGTTTCATGGGGCGAACTTGTTGAGACAAATGCAGAAATATATTCTGATAACATTGCTATCAAATTTGAGGATATTACGTTGACTTATAATGAGTTTAATGAATGGGTTAACCGTTATGCTCATTATTTTCTCTCTTTAGGCTTGAAAAAAGGAGATGTGGTGGAATTAATGATGACGAATCGACCGGAATATTTAATGATTGAATATGCTGTTGGTAAAATCGGGGCAACTGCTTCTTTAATTAATATTGATCTGCGCGAAATGTCCCTAGCCTCTTGTTTAAAACTTACGCCCGGAAAAATTATTATAGTTGATGAAAACTGTTTTGATACATTTAGTAAAGTCAAATCAGATATTAACCTCTCAGAACATCAACTTCTCTATTTCTTTCCCGACCAAGGTTTGATCCCAACTCCAGAAGGTTTTATTGATCTTTCCCAAGAATTTAAAAATTTTCCTGTAGACAATCCTTCAACTACAAAAGATGTACAAACTTCTGATACTATTGCTTACATTTTTACTTCAGGCACTACGGGATTTCCGAAAGCAGCTAAATTTGCTCATGCTACTTTGGTTGCTTGTTATTATGTATTTGGGCAAACAATTGCCGAATTAACTCCCAATGATACGATGTATGTTTCACTTCCGCTCTTTCATTCGAATTCTCAAGGAGCAGGTTGCGCATCTACCTTTGGGGGTGGCGCAGCTTTGGCTTTGGGACGAAAATTCAGTGCTAGCCGATTCTGGGATGAGATCCGTAAGTATAAAGCCACAACTTTTAACTACATTGGAGAAGTGTGCAGATATTTGATGAATCAACCTCCCAAACAAGATGACTCAGAAAATTCCGTAAGGGTAGTTCTTGGTGCAGGATTACGCTATGAAATATGGAAAGATTTTAAAGAACGTTTTAATATTGAAAAAATTGGAGAGTATTACTCTGCTACGGAAGCTGTTGCAGCATTTGCCAATGTATTGAATTTTGATTGTACTGTAGGTTATTGTTTTGTTCCTTATGCTATTGTCAAATATGATCATGAAGAAGATAAAATTATTACAAACGATAAAGGATTTATGGAAAAGGTCGAACTTGGTGAATCCGGTCTATTACTCTTTGAGATACAAGGCACTTCCGTTTTTCGGGGATATATGGATAAAGAGGCAACTAAGGCAAAAATAGTTCATAATGTCTTTAAAGAAGGAGATATATGGTTTAATACAGGGGACCTAATGAGAGATATTGGAAATAACCATGCCCAATTTGTTGATCGTCTTGGAGATACATTTCGCTGGAAGGGACACAACATATCAACCACCGAAGTTGAAAAAATAATTAATACTTTTAAAAAAATTTTATTTTCAGCTGTCTATGGTGTGAGAATACCAAAAACTGATGGAAGAGCAGGAATGGCATCTATTGTACCAACCGTTCCAATTGAACAATTTGATCTAGAAGAACTGACAAATCATCTTAAAAAAAACCTCCCTCCTTATGGAATTCCAATTTTCCTCAGGTTTAAATCGAAATTGGCAACCACAGCCACCTTTAAACTTAAAAAATTACAATTAAAAAAGGAAGGCTTTAATTTTGAGAATATTGATGATCCAATGTATGTAATGTTGCCGGGTGAATCAGATTTTAAGCCGTTGATGAAAAATGTTTATGATAATATACTCAATCAAAAATACTTATTTTAATTTTAAATTAATTTTTTACAAATAAATAAGAACAAATCTTTCATTATTTTATTCAGAAATTGTAATATATTAGGTCAATCATGCGAGATTTAATTGAAGCTCATTTTAAAGAAGCGAAGGAGTCAAACGATCCTGATATAATTAATTCTCTTTTAATTGAATTAGGGAAAAATCCTAGTGAGGAGTTTCTGAGATTTATAGATTACTTTATTGACAATTTAGAAGAAGAAATTTATAAAAAAATTGAATTGAATCTTATATATGCAATTGGTGAGTTTGGTTATTTACTCTCCTTGAAAGAAAACTACTTACAATTTTTATATCAAACTTACTATAAATCTGATAGATGGATTAGAAATGAGATTATTCAAGCGATTGATAAGATTTCCAAAAATACAAAATTAAATAAAGATATTCATAAGTTAATTGGTAATGCTTTAAGAGATGATTATAATCCTATAAAAATTAATGCTCTAAAAACAATATTGAATATTGAAATATCAGATTTAATATTGGATAACCTTTTATTTGTCCTAAACTCAAAAGATTCGGAAGTTTTAGAAGCTTGTAGAAGAACCTTAGAAATTATTCCTCTTGCTTCACAAAGATTATTTAAAACGTTAGATAACTCTGAGAATTATAAGATACTAAAGCTCAGAGGGATAAGATTTCTTTTAATGACTTTATTTCAATCTTTAATAAAACTAGAGGATTTTAGAAATTTTGTTGAAAACTCTGACTGGGAGATCGAATACAAGGAGAAATATTTAAAAGAATTAGACACTCTCGAAAGAATTTTAATTAGGAATATGTGAAGAAGTTAATTCACTGGTATTTATCAGTAATATCTTCTAATTTTTCACTTGAGCTTATAATTTCATTAAAAATTTTAATAAGTTCTTTGATAGTTTCTCTGGGATTACCTTTAGTCGTTTTAACTATATTCTTCAGGATTTTTTCATTTAGAGGAAAATAGGAATCAGAGAAATCATTAAAATAATCTATGTATTTGATTTTAGCAAAAAATAAGTCTATATTCTGTATGAAGAATTCAAATATATCATTTTCCTTGAAATCAGCTAAAACAACTGGTTCTTCTAATAATTCCAAAAGATCTTTATTCCTATCTGCGATTTTATGTCTTACTTCTTGAAAAAACTCCTTTGAATTTAATGTGATTATGATTCGAAGGCCTTTAATATTAAGGAACTTCAAAATTTTGTTAAGTATTCTATCAGTTGATCGATCATCAACAAGTTTTTTGGTCCCATATAACCAGCTTCGATCAAAAACTTCTTCCTCCATTTCTGGATCCTCCTTAACAGGCTTCATACTACGAATATTTTTCTTGAAATCATCAATAAAAAGAATACTTTGTTTTTCTGAATTTTCTATGAGGAACTTTAACATAATAAACGAATTATTTTTTTTACGGACGTCATGTTTTAAATTTAGACTTGACAGTTCTTTCTTCTTTAATATCTCACCCATAATCCATCGTTCGGCTTCAATTTTTTGATAAGGATCTAATTGATGTGTGGTAATTGCATTTATAACATCCCTTAAGGCATCTTTATCTTCAAATTCCGAATTATAGAAATCAAAAGCATTATTTCTAATTTTTTCAATATCTACTATTTGAAAAAATCCATATTTTCTCTCTGAAGCACCCCATTCATCACATAGTTGTTTAGTTATCGATCTTAATATGACCTTATCATATTCTTTAATGAATTTCGAGTAAGTGTGGTAATACAATTTATTATAGATTATATCTAATGAAATGTAAACTACGTTATAATGATGTAAAATATGTCTTAGAGCCCAATATAAATGAGTTTTTCCACTTCCAACATCTCCAATTATAGGTAAGATGAAACTTTCATTACTCTCGATTTTATTAATGATAGATTGTAAAATGTTTTCTCTTGACTGCACCACACCTAATTCTTCATTGATTTCTCCAGTGGATACAAATTTCCTAAATGGAGACCCTGTTAGTTTTAATACATTTAGAAATTTCTGTTTTTTATTATCAAAAAGAAGCATTATCGAATCTTTTACACATTTAATTTTGTAAATCTTCTATACCTAATATTATAATATAATGTACTAATTTATCATCTACATTTATATAATCCTCATAACTTACATTTAAATCATCATTCTTATCCCTACCAATAATTATGCAATCATAAAAAAAGGGATTACCATTATGATCAATAGAGACTCGATCAGCAAATATAATCCCTTCCATAATTAAAGATACTGGATTTTTTAAAATCTCATCTTTAAAGAAATCAAAATGATTAATACTAAACTCTGCGTCATTTAAGTATAAACCAGCCGTGTGAGATAAATTTATTGTAAAAGGGAAATCATCAGAGAACTTCAATCTGTCATACTTCTCCATTGTTTTTTCTGGGATTTGAATCGAGTATTCAAGTATAGATTCTTCTAAATCTTGCCATAAAAAGTTGGACTTTTTTGAAACAGCTTTCTTTCTATCATTGATTTCTTCGAATCCAACTAGTAACCCTTGAGAAATTGAGATCCCTTCTAATTCTGAAATTTTTATATTATCTGAAAAGATCATAAAATCTTTACACTTTGAAATAATCGCCCCTGTGAATTCTCCTTCGATTTTCCTTTCTTTTAATGCATCATATAATACATGGTCAATTATTTCTTTCATCACTATTGTATCTTCTTCTGTTATACTTACACAATTATTAGAGACTCTTCCAAGTAATAACATTAATCTTATATATAAATATGCTTTGTTATGCTTTGATTAAAGTTTTCCAATATTCACAATAGTATCCCATAAAAATGAGCTCATCGAGTCTACAACAAAAAATATCAGAGTTAACTAAGCCAGAATTATTAGATAGAGCGAACCAGTTCATTTTTTCTACAGGAATAAATGACGGAGCATCAAAATTATGCAGAGCAAACATGAAATATGGCCTTGCTCAGTTCCATCTTATTCAAGAAAAATATGGATTTGAGCCAAAGGCAACATTTATCACTTCGCCTGATGAAACCATATCACGGAATAAATATAGGTGGAATTCAGGAATAGGTTATGGAGGGAAGTTAAATTGGGGAAATGGGAATGAAAAATTAATATTTTTAAACATAAAGCCTAACTGTTGTGGAATCTTAGTTGGTGGATTAGAAGAATTGCCTGATCCATATGAGTTAATTAAGAAAATAGATGATATAAAATCAGTAGAGTTATATTATAATGATACTCTACTAAAATGGGATTATGGAAACTCAAACCATTTCATTAATTGTTATGAAACACGAAATTTATCTGATATTACCCTTCCTCCATACATATTTTTGATACATGGCTCAACTCCCGAATTGAGGGGAGATAGCGAAATAGGGATGGGGCTTTATATAGATCAATCAGAAATATTAAATAATTGTGCCATTAAAGAAGAGACTAAATTTGGTACACAATATATTTTGCTCGATTCTGATGTTGATGAATACCTTAAAGTTCATAATCAAGCTTTAGAATTCTCTAATTCAAAAAGAGAAGTAATAGCAAACAATCTTTTTGATTATGGGTATGAGATTATATGTAACCAACCACACCAATTTTTAAAAGACCACAATAATATATATTTAGGAACTAATTGTACTGATATTAATTGTAAGCACATAAGTTCAGATATTTTCCCAACTACTTTACGTGCGGATATTGCTGCCTATCTGTTTAGAGGTAAAAAAAATCTATCTATTACAACTTTAAAAAATATTGAATTCTTAGAAAGAGCAGAAAATTTAGAACTTTTAGACCAACTCTTAAATGTCTGCATGTTACCCCATGGAGGAGGTTACAGTCTTACAGATATTGAAGATGTCTTGGATATTATGGAGTATAAAGATCAAAGATATTTCATGACTTCTTTAAAAACCCACATAAATAGATTAAAAATAATTAGGGATGTTAGTGAATTAAATTTTGAATATAGGGGGCGAGATATTGTATTAAAGACAATTCAATTAGATTTAGGGGAAATTATTTCCCGGTTAAATCCTTTATTTTCTTTAAAGCTGTAACTTACCGTATTCTTGCTCCAGGACTGATATCTTTGTCAGGAACTAAAATAGACACAGAATCTTCTTCATCAGCTGCTAAAAGCATTCCTTGACTTGTGATTCCTTTTAGTTTCCTAGGTTCAAGGTTAGTTAAGACTATTATTTTCTTTCCGGCTAGTTCACTTGCTTTGTAATATTCAGCTAATCCTGCAACGATGGTACGGCTTTCTGTTCCTAAATTGATTGTTAATTTATACAATTTATCCGCTTTTGGTACTTTTTCAACTTTTTCAACGAGCGCAACGCGTATGTCTAATTTTTGAAAATCCTCATAGGAAATCAATTCTTTTCCACCCTTTTCTGATCCCTCTTCTTTTAGTTTTTTATATTTTTTTTTAACTTCCTCTATTTCTAATTTTTGAAAAAGTGGTTTGGGTTTCTTAATACTTTGTCCAGTTTTTATAGAATCTTCGTTAATACTATCCCATCTTATCACATTTAATTTTGGGGCATTCAAATATGAAAGAATTTTTTCAGAAGTATCTGGTATAAAAGGACCTAATAGAACTGCCAACGCATAAACTGCTTGTGCACACAAATTAAACACATGTCCTGCAGCTTTTTTATCTTTCTTAATTAGATGCCAAGGTGCCTTTTCATTTAAATAAATATTCCCTTCTTTTCCAAAATCCACAATATCTCTTACAGCTTTTCTTATTTTGAAGTTAAGTAGACTCTCACCTATTTCTGAACTAAGTTTATTTATGCTATCGATAAATTTTGCATCTACATCATCATTTTCCCCTTTTTCAGGGATTTTACCATTGAATTGCTTTTCGATGAATGTTAATGTTCGATGGATAAAATTCCCAATATTATCGTTTAGAGTCTTTATGTTGTTCTCAAATTCGGACCATAAAAATGAAACATCACTTCGTTCCATTCTATTAAATAATAAGTTAAAACGCCAATAATCCAATGGTGCTAATTTTAAAGCCTCGTCAATCCAGATACCAACTCCTCTTGATTTTGAAAATTTTTCATTTTCATACATTAAGAATTCTGTAGATGACACATTATATGGCAAAACAAGCTTATCATCTGGATTTTTATCTTCATTATAAGTCATCAACAGCGCAGGAAACACAATTAGATGGAATATGATATTGTCCTTCGCAATAAAATAGACTGTTTTTGTATTTTTATCCTTCCAGAAGTAATCGAATTTTTCAGGTTTGTTTATTATTTTTTCTGACCATTCTTTTACGGCTGTGATATAACCCAGTACAGCTTCAAACCATACGTATATAGTCTTTCCTTCCGCTCCCTGGAAAGGTGCGGGTATTCCCCATTCTAAATCACGTGTGATGGCACGTTCTGGCAATCCTTCTTCGATACTATTTAAACACATTGTTCGAGCATTAGGAGGAATGTGTTTATTTTCTTCAATTAACTTTTTCAATCGATCTTGTAATTTAGGTAAATTCAAGTACCAATGCTTAGTTTTCTTAGTTATAGGAGTAGTTCCACAGATCGCACATCTAGGATTCACTAATTCTTCTGGAGTTAATAATTTTTGACATTTATCACATTGATCTCCTCTGGCATCTTCATCTTTACAGTTAGGGCAAGTTCCTTCAACAAATCTATCTGGTAAAAAGAGATTATCATTTTCACAATAGAGTGATTCGATCTCTTTTTCAATAATATATCCATTTTTCTGAATATCCATGTACATGTTTCTTACATATTCAATATGAATAGGATTGTGAGTAATTGTATAGTTATCATGAGAAATCTTCCATTTCTTATGCAGATCTTTTATGATATTGTGATATTTAAAAGCTAATTCTTCAGGAGTAACTTTTTCTTCTGAAGAGGCGTTTATTTTTTTCGCTTCTACTGAAATAGGTGTTCCATGAGAATCAGATCCGCTTATGAATACTACTTCTTCACCTTTCAATCGTAAGAATCTAGCAAACACGTCCGCAGATAATGTGCTACCAATCATGTTCCCTAAATGTGGTATGTTGTTTACATAAGGCCATGCAGAGGTAACAACCCATTTTCCTTTATTATTCTTAGCTAACTTATTCACCCAATTACAGTTGTTTAGATATAAAACGAAAGTTAGCTTAAATATTTTAATGGTATATTAAATAGAAGAGATATGAGCACCACAATATCTACAAGCTTTGATTTCATTATTCATTTTTTCTAGACAAGGTTGATGGTAATAGGATCCACACTTCTCACATTGAAAGACTTGATAATCCCCTAAAAATATGTTATGACAGTATGAACATGATGCATTAATTTGGGAAATATCTTTGTCAGGGATTCGTATCATTACAGTTTCTTTCTCAGTTTTTTCATCTAAAATTTTAATCTCTTGAGGTTCTTCTTCTTTTTCCTCAACAAATTTCAGAGCAATTTTGGGTAATTCTAGCAAGAAAAAACAAAATGGGCATCGAAATATATTTTGT
>JBHLRJ010000124.1:0-11876 GCA_048882645.1 Candidatus Thorarchaeota archaeon | reverse complement strand
TACCATTAAGTGATTATTCAAACGGTATCTATTACTTTATAGTCGTTGCTCATAATGATTATGGTGATACTTTATCCAATTGTCTTGAAATAACTATATTCCTTCCACTTCCTGATTCCTTTACTTTGTTATCTAGTGCCGATAATCCTGACGACGATGGTGATTTCAGCTTAGTATGGTCAAGTTCTTCTGGAGCTGTGAACTATTCCGTTTATCAATATGATAAATTTATAACAGAAATTAATGGAAGTTTAACAATTTTAATGAGTGAAACGACTAATCTTTCACTTCCTTTAAATAGATACACAAATGGAACTTATTACTTTATAGTAGTTGCATATAATAATCATGGAAATACTACATCGAATTGCATTGCAGTAATTGTCGAAATATCTCCAGAACCACAAAAACCGACTATCTCAGGATATGATACTTTTCTCATTATAATTGTTATCAGTATTGTTCTGCAAATATTTTTCAAAAAAAGACATAAACAAATTGATAAAGCATAAACTAAACTATATAATCATTTTTTTTTATTTTTGTATTAAAAATATAGAATTAACTCATATTTGAAGATTTGAAAGACTATCATATGATTTCATCGTTTTAAATAAAGTTATCTAGTATCATCATCATTAAATAATAAAAGTTATAGATTATCGAAATTTTAATTGAACTTAAGCAAGATTTTTTTCATATATAAAGACTTGCCTAAATTCGGTTTCATAGGAACGCCCATGGGACTTCTACTCTTGTAAAAAGCTTTAAAATTAAACACATCTAATTAATATCAAATTTTATTTTAGTTTATAATTCTTAAATTTAATCACTGATTTACATTTTTAAATAATTCTCAAGAGGTTTAATATGGCTTTTATATCAAAAATACCTAAAAAACTAACGTTTGGAATCATTGTAGGTAATCGTGATGTATTCCCAGATCACTTAGCGAAAGAAGGAAGGATCGAAATAATCGAAATTATGAAAGATTTAGGATATAAATATGTTATTTTAAGTGAGGAAGACACTAAATTTGGTTGTGTAGAAACCTATGAAGATTCTAAAAAATGTGCTTTACTGTTTAAGGAAAATAAAGATAGAATAGGAGGAGTTGTCGTAATACTGCCAAATTTTGGAGACGAAAAAGGTATAGCTAATGCACTTAAATTATCAGATCTCAACGTTCCTGTACTAATTCAAGCTTCTTCTGATGAAGTCAATAAAATGGATAGACCAAATCGAAGAGATGCTTTCTGTGGTAAAATTTCTGTGACTAATGTATTATATCAGTATGGAATTCCATTTACATTGACAAAATTCCATACATGCTCCATTAAATCAGATATTTTTAGAGATGATCTCAAGCGGTTTGAAAAAATATGCAAAATTGTCAAAAGACTTCGAAATGCAAGGTTAGGACAAATCGGAACACGACCTAATGCATTTGAAACCGTTAGATATAGTGAAAAAATCTTAGAATTCAATGGAATCACCATTGAGCCAATCGATCTATCAGAAATTTTTGGATTAATAAATCAATTAAATGATGATGATCCACAACTAAAAGAAAAAATCGAATTTATTAAAAACTATACCTCAACTAAGTCATTTCCCACTGAAGGTATTTTGAAATTAGCAAAATTAGCAGTAGTGATCGAGAGATGGGTTAAAACTAATGATCTTGATGGTTTCGCTTTCCAGTGTTGGCCTTCAATTCAAGATAATTTTGGGATCGTTCCCTGTGCTGTAATGAGTATGTTTAGTGAAGGATTAGTTCCAGCAGCATGCGAAGTTGACATTTCAGGGTTAATAGGTATGTTAGTCTTGCAAATTGCGTCTGAAACACCTTCGGCAATTCTAGATTGGAACAATAATTATGGGGAAGACCAGAATAAAATGGTTCTCTTTCATTGTAGTAATCTGCCTAAATCATTTTTTAAAGATACTGAAATGACGATCCATCCTATTATATCTGATTTAAAGGGAGGGGATGTAAG
Organism: Candidatus Thorarchaeota archaeon; assembly: GCA_048882645.1. Classification (GTDB taxonomy): domain Archaea; phylum Asgardarchaeota; class Lokiarchaeia; order Sigyniarchaeales; family SOKP01; genus Loki-b32. Next base: position 9,876 of record JBHLRJ010000124.1, on the reverse strand, counting down.
TTTTGGAGCAATTCAAGGGCGGATTAAATCTAGACCGTGTACGTTACTCCGGATTGAGACAGACGATTTGTATGGTGAAATCAAAGCTCTTTTAGCGGAAGGGAATTATACTGAAGATCCTTTGAATACATTTGGGGGATATGGAGTAGTAGAAATTCCTAATTTACAGGATTTATTAAAAACGCTCTGTTTAGGTGGTTTTGCTCACCATGTAGCAGCTAGTCTAAGTGAAGTAGGTGACATTGTATTTGAAGCACTTTCAAAATACTTAGAGTATAGTATAATATTCTTTAATGAAAAAATCTAAGAATATTACTTTTTCCTTTTTATAATTAAGTCCTTTTGAAAAAATCCAGAATCAATAATCTCTCGTTTTTCATTATCCATATGTGTATAGAGTTCGAATATGGAAGGCTTTTTTTTGCCTTTCAGATAATCTAATATCTGTTTTCTAGTTAAATAAATAGAATATTTAGAAATATCACATCCAATCCACCTTCGTTTCAACTTTTCTGCTGCTAATAGTGTTGTACCTGAACCACAGAAAAAATCAGCAATTAAATCCCTCTCATTTGAACCCAATTTTATGATTCTTTCAACTAAATTAGGATGTTTCTGTGTAGGGAATCCTGTCCAGTCTTTGGAAGCAGGTTGTAAACAGGGTATTTTCCAGACATCATCTAACTTTTTGTCTGCGACTATCCTATATTTTACATGACCATTTTTATCTTTTACATTTTTTAGAACTCCGTTAACATTTACTCTCATCAATTGCTTTCTTGGTTTCTTACGAGGTATTCTTATTTCATTGAAGGTGTAAGAATTTGACTTGGCATATACTAAGATATTGTCATGGGCTCTTGGAAGGTTTTTCTTCCCTGCTGAATATTTATTATAATAGTACCAAATGATATTATTTACAAATCGATTTTCCCCAAAAATTTCATCAAGGATTAATCTAATATAATGACTAGCATGCCAGTCTAAGTGTATAAATAATAAACCACTTTTTGAGAGTAATTTCTTAAGTATCAATAATCTTTCATAAAGCATTTGCAAATAGGAATCTATATCCTTACTCCAACGATCACAGTAGATAATCGTGTCATAGATTTCGTTCTTTTCTTGAACATTAATTTCGTAATTAACGCCAGAGAAGAAAGGGGGATCTAAGTAAATCAGATCTAATTTTTCTTCAAAATAGTTTAATAAGTAATATAGAACTTTTAAATTATCACCCCAAAATAATTTATTGCTCCATTCCTTAGATATTGAATTAATCTGTATATCTTCTTTATCAAAAGAAGATTCTAATTTAAGAGATTCAAAGAAATTAGAAAAATTTATTTTATAGTTTTCAAAATCTGGTATTTTATCTACTTTCTCCTTCCAAATTAACTTTACCATTCTTATAAATAGGAGAATGTATTATGAAATTTTAAGTTGTTCTAATAAGTTATCAAATTCTTTATCTGAGAGAAATCCCTTATGTCCCATTATACTTTTAATTTCTTCTAACAACTGAGGGGCACCCTTTGCTCCAGAAATAGTTTCTTCAAGGGATTCAATCTTAAGGTTAAGTGCTTCTATCTCCTTTAGTTGGGAATCTCTTTCATCTTTAAGGCTTTCAATCTCTTGATACCTATTAGTTGCAGTAGTTTGCAGTTCTTTTTTAAGCTCCTCAATCTCAACATCTCTTTGTTGGATTTCATTTTTAAGATTGAGTTCTAGTTCTTCAACTTCTTCTTTATCTTTTTCTATGGCATCTACTATTTGAGAACTTTCTTTTAATTTATTTTCTAATTCTGTAACTTTTGAATTTGATTCAGATAGCCTTTTTTCTAAATCTGATTTAACCTTTCTTAACTTATTAAGTTCTGCATCTGCATATAGTTTTTCATCTCTCACTCTATCAAAATTTTTCTGTAATTCTGTAAAACTAGTCGTATATTCTGATAAATTTTTTTCTAATTTTGATAATTTTTCATTTGTTGACTTCAAATTATTTGAAGTATTTTCTAAATTTTTGGTTTATTGAGCTAACTGCTTTTCTAAATTATTTATTTTGGATCTTAAATCTAATAAATATCTTCCTTCAACTGATAACTTCTTATCAGGTCGCTCTTCAGCTCGTACCCAATCTATGCTAATAATTCACTCACCTTGCTTAATTTGCATAATTTAATTTTTAATTTGCTATATATTTATTCTCTTAATATTATTAATATATAAATTTTACATTAAAATATTAATGAAGCATGATTTAAACATAACTTTCAAGTTTTTAGCATTTAATCCTCTAATTCATGAATTAGGGGTTCTAATTCCTTGTCAGAAAGAAATCCTTTAATTGCAATAGCTTCTTTAATTTTAGAAAAGATGGTTAATGCTTTTTCTGCCTTAGCCATTTGAGCTTCAAATGATTCGACTTTTTTAATTTGATAAGTCGTTTTACCTCTCTCTACTTCCAAATTCTTCTTAAGAAACTCAATCTCTTTTTCTCGTTGACCAATTATGGCTTTTAAATTTTGTATATCCTTTTCTCTAGCTAATACTTCTTTTGTTTTATTTAATATGAAATCTTCTTGTTTATGTATCTCTTTTTCTTTTGTTGCCATTTTTTGGGCTACCTCCTCAGATGTTTTAACTGATGTTTTTAACTGTTTTTCTAAAGTCTTAATTTTCTCAACATACTCATTCAGCTTTTTCTCTAAATCCGATTTTATAGCCTCTAGTTTTGTAATTTGAATATCAGCATCGAGTTTTTCTTCTTTAATTTTATCGAGTGATTTTCTAGCTGAAGATCTTCTTTGAGTAAGTTCAATCAGACTCTTCTCTCTCCCCGCTAATTTCTTCTTTGTAAATTCTAAATCTTTAGTCATTTTTTCTAGTTTTTTAATAGACTGATTGAGTTTCTGTTCTACCTCTTGAGTCTGCGATCTTATTTCTAATAAAACATTTCCTTCTATAGAGAGTTTCTTACTGGGATTTTCTTCTACTTTTATCCAGTCTATGCTCATAATTTTTCACTTAATATATATTAGCTAAAACAGAATACTATATTTATAGTGTCTAGATTATTTATATTTCACTTCATTTATTAAATCTTTAAAATTTAATTAATGGTTTATAAAAATTAATTATTTTAGCTAAAATATCATTGATTAATTTAGGTTAGATAAAAAAAATTTAACTTTTCATGCCTCAAATAAAAATCGGAACCGCTGGATGGGATTATAAAGACTGGATTGGAACTTTTTACCCCAAATTTCTTGATAAATCTCAACATTTAGAGTATTATTCAAGATACTTCGACATAGTTGAGATAAATTCTACTTTTTATAACATTCCCTCTACAACCATGGTTGAAAACTGGAACAATCGTGTACCTATATATTTTCGTTTTATCATCAAAGTGTGGCAAAACATTACTCATAACCTAGACGATCCAGAGTTAGAATCTTTTATTACAAGTTTTTTTTTTAGATTAGCTCCCTTAAGAGATAAAATTACAGCCTTTTTATTACAATTTCCTCCTTGGTTCAAATTTACAGATAACCATTTTAGGAAGTTAAAATCATTATTGAATGATATCCCCTCAGAGAACAGATACATCATTGAATTAAGAGATAATACATGGTTTAAACCACAAATTCTTTCTAGAATTATTAGCAATAAAGATTTTATCCTTGGGACAACGTATAAACCTGATCTAAAATCATATTATTATCAAGATCAGAAAAATTATTATATAAGACTTATAGGTGATAGGGCACTCACTGTTTTTAATAGAATTCAAAGAAAGCAAACCAGATCGATAAAGGAATTAAATCAGAAAATTAACCAATTAATGAATTCAAAAGATATTCATGAGATATTTATCATCGTTAATAATCATTTCGCAGGTTTCGCACCTACCTCCGCTAATGAGTTAAAAAAGATGTTTCAATTACCAATCCGAACATTTAACACTCAAAAAAGCTTATATGATTATTTACATTAACATCTAATTACTTCTTAATTGCAGATTCCATGCCCTTTCTCATATTTAAAACGTATTACTCAATCAGAAAGTTTAAATATTCTGGGTTTGACTATTTTTTTATGGGTATTATTGATAATTTAAAGAAATTAAGTAAAAATTGGAGATTAACAGTTATTTTAATATGGCTGTTAATTGGCGTAGCCATTATACCTTTTCCTGACCCCCTTGTTTCTTTAATTGGTATTTTTATATTCTTGCCTTTTTTAGTGTTTTTAATGTTCTTGTTTTTGCTCTCACTTGTAGCCAAGAAAGATATTTTTGAGTTCCCCACTTGGAAGATTGTCCTATTTTTAGTTATATCACTGCCAATTATGCTATTGCTTTCAATAATATTAATAATACTTTTCGCAATTTCGATCATTTCATATTTTTTCTTTACATCTTGGTTCATTCTATATGGATGTTATTTAGTAGGGAAAAACATAGACACTAAATTAGATAAAATTCCAAAGGTGAAAAAAGTTTTAAGGGTAATCATATTTTTTGGAGGGCTAATAGGTGCAATTTTATTATTGTATGTCTTTATTATAGCTCCTACATTATTTGATTTTTCTGTGATATTAGAAACACCAATAGCTTTTCCGTGGTATCTAAATGGAGTATATATCCTCGTCGGAGCCGTACTTGTCGGGCTTGCAATTATGTGCATTATTTACATGTTCAAAAAAATCTTTCCCAGTTGGTTTGGGGTATTCTCACTACTTATTACTTTTTATACATTATATTTAGTCTTAAAGATCTATCTTGGGATAGTTGACACCAAACCAGATGAAATTGGTTCCATTTGGGCTTATATAGCTATGATAATTCCTGACCTCTTGATAATTTTCTATTCTCTCAGTACTCTCATGGGTTCTCAAGCAGAACTTCTAAGTCAGAGGTTTAAGAGAGTTAAACTTGATACAGTTATAGTATGGCTTATTCTTTCTAAAGTGGCTTATGAATTTATTCACTTTTTTCCCTATGGAGTATTTAGCGCATTTGATTATCCTTGGCTTAACGCACTCTCAAAAATTGATAATGATACTATAAATCTAGGAAAAAATGTAGCCGTTTTGGCATTTTTCATTATTTTAATAGTAATTATTGGTGTTTATGAGATTGCTAAATACGCTAAAGCACAAAAGAGTCCAATTAAAGAGGTAGAAAAGGATGCTATAGAGTCTCTTTACCCTCGACCCATGTTAGAAGAAACAAGCAGATTAGAAATAAGAGATGATACTGAAACTTTTGAAGATACCAAAAATTTAGAGGATGAAGAAATTTAGTCCAAATTCTAATTTTCTCCCCTATATTCTTTTTTTTTCTTACGATAAATTAAAAATTCCTTATAGATTAAGTGGTTAATAATTAGTTTTATCAAATAATATTTCATGTGGTATCTTATTTAATCTTTGCAAGTGATTTATATGAGTAATTACGAATCTAATGTTGAGGAACTATTCCTTGAAAAGTTTGAAAAATTAGCTTTAAAAGTCGAACAACTCACTGATGAAATTTCTAAAATGAAGAATAAATTAGATAAAAATTACAAACTCAACAGGACTTTTGGGCTAAAGACAATTAGAAATTCAGAACCCTTAAATTTTGCTAAAGAAATTGTGGGTGTTGGAAGCCCAACGAAGAGATATCTCTTATCTTTAAGAGCTATTACTGAAGAATGGAAGGGTAGGAAAAATGATATTTTAATTACAATCAGACAACAAGAAAAAGAAACCCATTTAGATTTAAAAGCCCTTGGAATTCGGATTCCAATTAATGATATTAAGAATATATCATTGCTAGCTAAGGAAATTATATCTCTCCTCTATATCTCATGTGATATACATGGTATGGCTATAAGCGAAATATTAAGGGATCTATTAACAGAAGTAAATGAAAATGGTCATAAGATGGTTCAAGAAATCAAACAGAAAATGATTTTTTAGTATTTATCAGAGATATTCCCTGAATTTGTGTTTTTCACCGAATTATAGTATAAGTGAGAAAAGCTTTTTGATCGTGAAATTTCGGTTTCACGAAGTTATATCTCTCCCATATCACTATTGAAGAAAACCAATCTGAGAAAAAAAGGGATTTTTTGGATAGGTGTTTTATATCTTTGGAGATTATTTTAAGTGTTTAGATACTTTTATAATAAAAAAGTGAGTTGTAAAAAGTTTGGATTATGAAGATATAATATTTGAAATTAAAGATCGAATAGCTACTATTACTATTAATCGTCCACAACGATACAATGCCTGTACTCAACACACAGTTTATGAATTAATCGATGCGTTTAATCAGTGCTGGGCTAATAAAATCGGAGTTGTGATTTTCACAGGTATAGGAGATAAAGCATTTTGTACAGGGGGTGACCAATCCATTCGTGAAAAAGGAGGGTATAAGGGAGAATATATCTTACCCTTAGAGGTTGGTTGGCAAAGGGTAACACATCTAATAAGAACATTACCCAAGCCAGTTATAGCTCGTGTGAATGGATATGCAATCGGAGGGGGGCATGTATGGCATGTTAATTGTGATCTCAGTATTGCAGCGGAGCATGCTCAGTTAGGTCAAGCAGGTCCTCGTGTGGGATCCTTTGATCCAGGTTATGGCACTGGAGATTTATTAAGAGCTGTTGGAGTAAAACGTGCTAAAGAAATCTGGTATTTATGTCGTCAGTACACTGCACAGCAAGCATTTGAAATGGGACTTGTGAATTCTGTAGTACCAATGGAAAAACTTGATGAAGAAGTAAATCAGTGGTGTCAAGAATTATTAGAAAAAAGCCCCACAGCCTTGAAAATGCTAAAATATGCATTTTTAGCAGAGACAGATGGTGTAACAGGGGTTACACAGTTAGGAGTTGGTGGACTATCTCTCTATTACAATACTGATGAGGCTGTGGAAGGAAAAAATGCATTTTTAGAAAAACGTAAGCCTGATTTCAATCAATTTAGAAAAGAGTGAAACTGATGGATATTAAGAATGTATGTGTAATTGGAGCAGGTATTATGGGCGCAGGAATTGCTCAATTATTAGCTGTTCATAACTATCATGTAAATCTAGTTGATGTGAATGAGGAAATACTGAAGAATTCTAAAAATTCAATTCAGAAAAACTTAGATAGATTTTTTGTAGCAAAGAACAAAATAACTGAGAAAGAGGCAGAAAAAATTCTTAATAGAATTAATTTAGAACAAAATTTAGAAGATGCTGTTGAAGGTACTCAATTGGTCATTGAAGCGGTATTTGAAGATATGACTTTAAAGCAACAATTATTTGCTAAGCTTGATAACTTATGCTCTAATGATGTCATTTTAGCATCAAATACGTCTTCGTTAAGCATTACAGATATTGGTTCAAAATGTAACCATCAAGAACGAATAATTGGAATTCATTTCTTTAATCCGGCACCAGTAATGAAATTGATAGAGTTAATTAAGAGTAAAAGAACCTCTGATGAAGTATTAAATAAATCAATGGAGTTCTCTGAAAGTCTAAATAAAACTGTTGTAGTTATAAATGATTCTCCAGGATTTGTAACCACCCGTTTGATATACGTGTTGTGTAATGAAGCGATTATAATGAAAAATGAGGGAATTGCAAGTACAGAAGATATTGATACGGCGTGTAAATTAGCATTTAATTTTCCAATGGGTCCTTTAGAGCTTGCAGACCTAGTTGGAAATGATGTATATCATCATATTGGAGATTATCTAGAAAAAGAGTTCGGAACTAAATATCAACCAAGCTCACTTCTTAAAGACATGGCTGAAAAAGGCTTACTTGGACGAAAAACCAAAAAAGGATTCTACGAGTATTAATTTTTATTCTCTTTCTAAATTTACATTTTTATTTTTTTACTAATATCAATTTGTTTCTCTCTAAAATGATTTTATCATTGTTGAATGGGCTAAAGTTATATGTATATTTCATTGATTTGACAATTAAATCTCCAAAAAATTTGAGCTTTAATGTAGCGAATAAGTCGTTTATCATTTGAAGATCTTCTGGAATGGAAACGCCAAAGAAAGGATTTAAAAATAAATATATCATACTTCCCAAGACAATTCCAAAGAACAAACTTAAAGTATTGAAAAAGGGAATACTGATTAAAAATAAAAATAGGATAATTAAATTAGGAATTAATCTATAAATTCTTACTTTATAATTTACCTTAAGTTTTTTTTTGATTTGAATCATGGTATATGGTAGAAGAAAGAGTGCGGAAATCAACATTACAATACCAACTCCTAATATTCCAAATAATGATATCAATATGGGGGAGAATCCTGTTATTATGATAAGAGTAATTAAAAATCCTCTTGCTGCGCAATTAACTTTCCCAGATCCGATAAGAGCATTACCAAATAATGTCGAATATCCATAAATGAATTGACCTAAGACTATAAGTATAAATAAGGCTTGAATTTTCAAAAATGGTTCCATATTATCTATGAACAAATCTCGATGCAAAAAAAACAATAACTTTCCTGAGAGTGCTACCATAGCGGTCAAAAAACCTAATGCTAGTATACTTGTTATTCTCGTTGAATCATTTATAGATTCTTCAACAGTTTCAAAGCTTTTTCTAGCGTAAGCTTCTGCAATTTCGATATTTAATGGAGCAGAATAGTATAATATTACTGTTTTTACAGCTCCATATGTCATGAGGACAGTAAGCACACCTATTGCAAATTCTTGGTAGTCACTTCCTGTAAAAATAGCTAAGTATATTGCTGCGAAGAAGAATAAAATATCTTCAAAGAATTTTGAATTTTGGATGTTAGTTAGCATTGAATATATTGAATTTTTCATATATAGGATTATTTGATGTTCCTCAATTAACTCTTTGACTTCAGAAGATGCTCTTTTTTTCATGGTTCTCGTCCTTAAACCTGCGTGGAGAATATCCCTGACCGTATATGGTGCTTGCTTATGAAAAAAGTAGATATATAAAATCAAAGTTGTAATATTAAAGAAGGGATGAAAGGCAAACCAAAATGGATTAAGATTAAGAAACATAAAAAGAGAACCGCTTATTAACAAAAATATTCCGTTAAAAATTGACAAAAATGCTATAATATCATATCTATTCTTTATTTGCAAACCAATTTGAAATACGAAATTACTATATATTAAAATTGAAGCAAACCCAGAAGCAAAAATGCATTGTCTTAATAATTGATTTGTAATAATAAAACCAAACATAAAAGGCATTGCAATTAATCCCAATCCTATTAACACTCCCACTAGAAACAATATTTTCGAATATGTTGTAGCTTTTATATGCCCTAATTCTTCATTTCTTATAAAAGCAGTTTTGATTTCAGCAATAAAATATCTTGAAATTCCAATACCCATTAATCCAATAATACCATTTAGGGCAGTTGTCAATCCAAAATATTTTAATCCATCCCACCCTGTTGCTAGTATTATGAATAGCCAGATACATCCCGCATTAATTAATGCAAAAAACATATAAAGAGATCCAGAGGTTATCACGCGTGAACTCCCCGCTTGTTCGAAAAACCTTCGATCTCTGGAGAAATCGATCTTAACTTCTTTTCTTTTAGGCGATTCTTCCATATTTTGAAAGATTTCTATATTTATTTAAATAATCTTCTAGGTTAAAAAAAGTTTTAGAATATAGATAAAAATCCAAAAATGAACAGAGTTAAATACCTTATTTATCCAACAATAAGAGAGATTTTATGGTTTAACCAGTTATTTACATATATTCGTTAAAGAAAATAAATTGAATTAAATAGGTAAGGAAAATATTATTTGCGAAAATTGTGGAGAAAATACAGATTCAACTATATTTGATTGTGACTAGCGTAGTA
>JBHLRJ010000123.1:0-11994 GCA_048882645.1 Candidatus Thorarchaeota archaeon | reverse complement strand
CCAATTCCCACAATTAAAATGTGTTTTTTATTCATTAATCTACACTTTATCAAATTTATTTCACTTTTTGGTTATATATATTTCGCTTTTTCATTACAATATACTATTTTGGATTATTCATATTAAACTTTATCTATATCCCCGCAAGCCCCATATTTTCGAGAAAATCTTGCTATTAACTCTGAGGTATGAATGAATTCTCGTAATAGGATTTTTCATAAGCGAGGCAATGAGAAAAAAGTAATTCGCAGGATTTATAGTTTTCTAACTCTATTAGAGTTTAAATACTTATATTTAAACTTAAAAGAGGTAATAAAATTATAGAATTACCTAACTTTTCGGGATTTATCAAAGTTTGTATGTGTGTTTTTGGGATTTTAATCGGGATTAATGGTATCACAGCAATAATCATCGTAACAATATCAACCCCAAAAAAGATATTTGATGGGAAAAAATATCAACTGAATTGCGACAAATATTTAATTGTGAGTCTTCATCTTAACAAAAACTGTTTCAGGGAAATAATAGATATTAATCCAAATTAATAGTAGTACTGCTTGTGCTAATACAAATTCTATAGTGGTATGGGATTAGAAAAAATATAAATATAATTGCAAAATAGACTAACAAGACTCTGTTCGATCAAAATTCTAGTAAAATGGGTAGAAATTTAAAATGACTTCCTTAAACCAAAAATATAATATAAAATCGATTATATTTATAGCCGCAATTACCATTGTAAGTTTTTTTCCTTTTATTCCAAGTTCAACTTTCTTTGTAAACGATAAAGGAAATAAGCCAGAATCTCAAACTGTTGACTTAAGTTCAATAAGATTTATTCAAGAATCATTTTTTAATTGGAAAGAACAAAATTTAAATTCGGATAAAAATGAAAATGGAATGTGTGATGATTTTGAGGTAAAATTAAAAGATTCAGCTGAATCGAACTCTCCTATGAAAGAATCAGACAAAGAAAAGAAAAAATTAATTGAAAATCTTTTAGAAAAACAAGGCAAAGATCCTGCAATAATTGCATTGGACTATATACCAATTATTATTAATTTCCCCGAAGGAGATTATAGCCCAATTTCCTTATTCTTTGAATCATTAGGAGGGAGAATTAAATCAACTTACAAAGCAGTTTTAAATGGATTTTCCGGTTGTATTAATCTAAGTGCACTCAATCAATTCTGTGATTCACTTAGAGAATTCAATATCCCATTTTTCATTGAAGAGGACAGGATTCTACATGCACAATTGTATTATACTGGTAAAAATATGAATCTTAGACCCTACGTCTGGAATACTCTTTCATACGATGGGGATGAATATAGTTCAATCGCAATTGTAGATACTGGAATTGATGATTCGCATAATTTTTTCAGTCCAGGATATCCAGATAAAATCGTAGGGTGGAAAGATCAAGTAAATTTTTCAAATTCACCATATGATGATAATGGACATGGGTCTCACGTTTCTGGAATAGCGTCAGGAATTGGAACTCCTTCTTACGATGTGAGCGGTCGTACTGTTTCCACCGCAGCTTATAATTTTGATTACACGGGTTGGGATGCCTTTCCTGGATCGTATTTGTTTAATTGGACAAGATTCAATGTTACTGAACCAGGTTTAATAGAGCTCTTTTGTGAATTTGATGACTTCACACCTGTTCCTGATGATGTTGATTTCTGGATTTATCTTTATTATGGAAATACGATAGTAGACTCATATGTAGTTGGTTCTGACTCATGGTTCCATACACTGTCATATACAGCTACAAGTGGTTCACTTGGAATGTATTCTTTCAGATTCGTTTTGGATCTCATAGATGGGGATCCTAATGGTTATGTTAGTGATTTCAATATAAGATTTAGAAGTGAAATTCATTGGCCTTTTGATCCACCCCAGTTTGGTTGCGGAGATCCATGGAAAGGAGTAGCTCCTAATGCAAATCTAGTCGGAGTAAAGGTACTTGACCAATATGGAAGCGGGTTGACATCAACTATAATAAGTGGAATAGAGTGGGTAATAATGAATAAGATGGCCTATAATATTACAACTATGTCTTTAAGCTTTGGAGGCGATCCAGGTAACACAGCAATGATTAATGCAGTAAATAATGCTGTTGAGAATGGAATTGTCACTGTCGTATCCGCCGGAAATGATGGTCCGGGTGGTGATAACGTTGGATCTCCTGGAGATGCAGATAATGTAATAACTGTTGCTGCTATGAGTTTTGATGATGAAATAACAGATTACAGCAGTCAAGGAGGACCATCATACACAGGTAATACTATTAAACCAGATATTACTGCTCCAGGAGGTAGTGCCAACAATTTACAAATCTTTTCAGCTGATACTAATGATAATGATGGAGAAACTGCATATCCTGTGGAAGCATTTGCAAACGATTTACAAGGTGCTCAGGGAACATCCACGTCTGCCCCTGCGGTAGCGGGAGCTTCAAATTTACTTATTAAAGCTATGGGTGGGCATCAGAGTTGGAGTTATACCGCAACCGAGGCTAAAAGAGTGAAAGCATTATTATTGATGACAGCGACTGAAACGTTCCCCTTATTGAGAGAAACATATGGTACATCTTATTCACCTTTACTTAATCGTGGTGGGAAAGACGTTCATGAAGGTTATGGGAGACTTAATGTTGATGTTGCGATCGAAGCGTATACGCAAGAATTAACATTAGGTTCACAATTTAATGCGTGGATAACAAGTGGCCTTATTAATCCATTCAATAAACATGGATTAGGTTGTTACGCTAATCTTTTAAATGGAAAAGGTTATGAATTTACTCTAAATGTTCCAAGCGGAGCGGATTTTGATTTATATCTATATTCAGATAATCCCTCTTCAACTGGGGAACCTATAATGGTTGTTTCAAGTACCTCACCTGGATTAGGAACAGATGAAGTGATAACATATACACCTACAAGTACAGGAAAATATTTTTTAATTGTGAAAGCGATTAGTGGTGAAGGAAATGCGATTATTTCCTTGTCATTCTTGAAACATGATCTTAGTGTTTCATTAAAAGTTCCTTCCAATCCTGATATTGGTAATACATATTTCATAAACGCAACTGTTTTCAATACTGGTATTGATACGGAATCTGATGTTGATCTAATTCTCTATTTGGATGGTATTAGTGTTAATTCAACTACTATTTTGATTTTTCCTGTTGGCGTAAATAAAACAATATATTATACGTGGTCACCAATAGACTATGGAATGTACAATTTTACTGCCTATGCAGTACCTTTAGCTAATGAAATGCTAATACAAAATAATATTGTAACTGAGTTTCTAACTATTTCACCGTTAGGAAATTATATTATGCTACCAGATTATAATTACACTTGGGTCCCAACTTATGGCGGAACTGGATACGCATATGGTGGTAATTTTTATGTAACTATATCATTACCGTTTGATTTTCCTTTCTACGATCAAATGTTTTCAACTGTACATTTTAGTTCTAATGGTTGGCTAAGTTTCGTGAATCCTACACCTTCCTCAGGGAATAACATCCCATTTCCATCGGGTGTCCCTGATTATCACTATATGATAGCTCCATTTTGGGATAACTTACTAGCAACCTCCGGACCTACCGGAATGATAAATGTCAAGTCATATCCTACATTCTGGGTTATTGAATATGAAAATATTTTACATGGGAGTAATGGTGCCACAGTTGGACGTTTTGAAGTAGTTTTGTATGAAACAGGGGAAATTGTGTTTAATTATGACTATTTAGACTATACTGAAGGCGGTTACACATGTGGATTAAATTTAGGTGTAGATACACTATATTATAATTCATATCAAGGTTTAACTAATTTAACTGATGATTTTTCAATATTATTCACGCCACCCATCTTTTTCGAAGATTTTGAAAATGGATTATCAAAGTGGGAAACAATCGCTGGTATGTGGAACTTAACTAATGATACTAGTAGCTGGCCTGTTCCATACCATTCGCCTACTCATTCAATGTGGTTTGGAAACGAATCTACTGGTGATTATAATACAGGTTCCAGGGAAATGGGAGAACTAATCTCATATCCAATAAATTTATCTTCTTATGAGGATTCTATACTTCTATTAGAGTTTTATCATTGGAGAGAAGGTGAAGGAACTCTTGGAAGGGATGTATCCTTCATCAACATTTCAGTTGATGGTGTTAATTGGGATCTTCTTTATCAAAACTCTTCTGGTTATATTTCACCATGGGAAAAAGTATCAGTAGATATTTCTAGATATACAGGTAATTCATCCGTACAAATCAAATTCTGTTTTGATACGGTAAACGAAACCGAAAATTTTTATAGAGGGTGGTTAGTGGATGACATTATAATAAAAAGAACTATTGGCCCATTAGCAACTCCTTTGTCTCTCAATATAATCACTCCAGATAATACTAATTCTTGGCAAGTTGGTACTACTCATTCCATTAACTGGAACTCAACAGGAATTCTTCCAAGAGTAAAAATTCAACTCTATAAAGAAGGTGTATTTGTTAGGGGAATTACAGGAAGTACATATAACGATGGCGAGTTTTCCTGGACAATACCCTCGAATTTAGAAGAATCAACCAAATATCAGATCAAAATCTCTGATGTGTATAATCCTCCCATTGACGATATTAGCGACTATTTTGAAATATTTATTCCTCGGACCCTCACGATTATTTCTCCTGGTAGTACAAGTTCCTGGGAATCTGGTACTACTCATTCCATTAACTGGACCTCAACAGGAAGTATAACTAATGTAAAAATTGAGCTCTATAGAAATGGTTTGTTTGAATTGGAAATTGTAGCGAATACAACTAATGATGGTGGATTTTCTTGGACCATACCTTATGGTTTAATAGACTCTACTCATTATCAGATTAAAATCATTGATGTAGCTAATCCTGTCAATAATGTTATTAGCAACTATTTTGAAATCTTCAATCCCGCTCTTATTATCACTGACCCTGATAGCAATACTGCTTGGGATACAGGTAGTACTCGGTTTATCACCTGGACCTCAAGGGGTACTATTTCGAGTGTGAAAATTGAGCTTTATAGATGGGGTGGGTTTATTTTAGAAATCGTAGCAAGCACACCTAATGATGGTGAGTTCTCTTGGGCAATTCCGTTGGATTTAGCGGAGTCTACCGAATATCAGATTAAAATCTCTGATGTAGCTAATTCTGCCACTGATGATTTTAGCAACCTATTTGAAATTTTCAAACCTACTCTTACTATCACTTATCCCGATAGGGAAAGTTCTTGGGAGACTGGTACTACTCATTCCATTCATTGGACTTCAAGAGGAAGTATAAACAACATCAAAATTGAGCTCTATAAAGATGGTGTATTTAGATTGGAAATCGTATCAAGTACACCTAACGATGGTTCTTACTCATGGATTATCCCAGCAGAACTCACTGATTCCAGTTTTTATCAGATTATCATCATTGATGCAGCTAATTCTGTCACTGATGATGTTAGCGATAATTTTGAGATAACAAAACCAAAAAAAATAGGACCAAGTATTCCTGGGTACTGCCTTTATCTAATAATAGCTATTATCTCTATCTTGTCAATAATTTTGATAAAAAGTAAAATTGAACCAATCCTCATTTTTAACAAGTCATAATACTAGGCTCTCCATAAGACGAGGCATCATAAAATTCCTCCAATATAATAATTTTTTAGGGTTATTATTTAACTTAAAGACAATCTTAAAAGCAGTAAAAAGCTCGTTAAAATCGTTTAAATTAGGTTCTATAATAACGTATTTAGGAGGTTTTTCTAATTGAAATCCATCTATTACGCAATCAATACATTTTTGAGCTATTTTCTGTTGATTTTTTTTTGATTTTTTTGTTTTTTTATCATCAATATTTAACAGTTTTGCAGTAATGAATCATACCATAAAATCCCGATATGATTCAAGCAATCTTTAGAAATCTCGGGTGCTAGAAAAGAATCAGATTGCAATATAAAATCTTAGTATTTACTGTTGCCTTCTTGTTTATAAAATCTACAATCTATTTGCGAAGTTTTAGTCTTTTACGTCATATTGAATGAACGCATAATAAATTCTAGCACCACTAGCCCCAATTAGAACCATAACTAATTCTGAATTTGGCATTTGTTCTAAATTTTGATTAATTTGAATTTCTAAATCTTCGATATTACGATTTCTAATTAATTTTACTTGTTTCATATTGAATTAAAAGAGGATTTCATCTATTTAAACTCATCGTATTTTGACAAGAAAAAGAACCTATCGAGAGAGAAGGAAAATTATACAATACCGTAAAGAAGGAAGTAATCAGCATGGCAAGGAGCAGAGGAAGAATCAATTTAATTGCCCCCAATTAATTTTTATACCGCTCGATTACCCCTTTGAGAGCATGAATCGGTAGGTATATCCCCTCTTTACCCTACCATACTCGACTACCCAAGGGGTAACACATAAATTCAAGCTAAAATAGGCGATGAGACCTCGGGATTTTTAATTTTGTCCCTACAAATTTGGAGTTTTGAACTGTCAAATTGTAAATTGTGATAATTCAAATCTTTTATTCTTCTTTCTTCAGAGGATTAGCTATTTCCGCATACCACTCTTTCAACCATTAGAGTTAGTTTTCGATTAATCCTTGTTTTCTCTATCACATCTTAAACTTCGGGAATCCTGTGGATTCTTCTTCTCTTTTGGCTTCCTTACTCTTGTCTAATGTAAATTCATTACAGTATTCCTCTGGGGGAATGGGATGTGTAAAAGGAAAACTATCATAGGTATCACAAAATTCTCTCTTAGAATCGTAATTTGTGCAAATTTCACAATCAAACATTCTCTCAGGTTTAAGTAGATTATATTCCTTATCGTCGATATTTTTTATGTCTTCTTCTTGATACTTTTTTAAAAGCACCGGTATATTCACTTTTCGAGCTCTCTTTTTCTTAAATTTTGATTTTAGAACTTCAATCTTCCCAAACTCTTCTTTAGAATTAACTCTTTCATCCTTATCGCCACTCATTTCAATCAAGTTACTTTTTTCTTTATCTTCATTGATTTCAGTTAATTTATATTTATCTTTATCTAGCCTATAAGTTCCGAAAGTACAATGAGTCATCTGAATTTGGTGTGAGAAAAAATAATGAATAGTACTACAGATCCTCAATAAATGGGATCTCTTTCCATTAATTGAATGGTTCCATTTCTCTTTACAATCAAGACATTCAAAATTTATTATCAATTTCTTATTACTATCTACGGTCACCATTTTCAATCTAATGATTAAATCATGTTTAAGATGATATTCTATCCGAGTCTCATCTATAGAAAAACGGTCTAACAAAAACTTCTTGATTCTTTCAATATTTTTCTCACTCATAAAACTTCCATATTCCTTTTATTTTCGGAATCTTGTTCTTTTATTTTTTTCATCAAAAAACTTCTTTTAATTTATCAAGAATTTCCCTAGGATTATGGCCTTTTTCTGACAGATCTAAAATTTCACTTAAGTATTGAGATGTTAAGTTTAATCCATAGGATTGTCTAGGCATTCGTGGTAAACCTAACTTTTCCCTCAATTTCAAATAGATTCCAATATTATAAACTCTCTGGTTCACTATTGTAATAGCTTCCTCTATCTTTTCTCGATTTTGACTAAACTTCTTTAACTTTTTCATCTCTTCTTTTAGTTGTGTTATTTGTTCCTCAATATTTTCCTTATCTTTAGCAAGATAATTGCCTTCCTTATATTCCTTTTGAATCTTCTCTAATTCTATTTCTTTATCTTCCAATTCACCTTTATTTGGAAACTGAATCTTGTGCGTTTCTTTTTTCATGTTCAGATCGTATAATATTGCAATTTCATCACTGAATTTACTTAAGTATTTGAAATCATAAGGATGCCCAATATCCTCTACATATAATTCTAACAAAATTTTAAAGAGTAGATCAATTTTCTTTTCTATCCGCTCCAAATCCTTATTTTCATTCATTTTTTTAACCTTAATCTTAATTATCTTAGAATAAGACTTTCTAAATATATTAATTTTAATTATATTTTTGTTTTGAATATCGAATTTGCTTAACTTGATATAAATCATTATTAAAAAAAAAGTTATACAATTCATTCATCCAAGTTCCCTTTTCAACATTTTCTCAATTATGGTAATTAAAGGTTGAGTTTCTCTCCTTTCTTCAATAATTTAGTTATATCCTCATACCGTTCTTGCAACCATTCAGGTCTCTCAGTATGAACAGGAATCAAAATCTCCGGATCAATCTTATCAACCATCCATTCTAACTCATCTCCAGAGGCATGCCCCGACGCATGGAAACCACGAATGAACACAGGCTTTTCCACATCCCCCTCCTTCGCGATTCTGAATCCTTTAGGTTTAATTCCCTGCCCTTTCACTTCGGAAAAATTCAACCACTGATTTAACCGTACAAAATCAACCTCCTGCTCAGTTTTAAACGCACCTGTCGACGAGTAAATATAAATACCCCTGCTAGGATTAATATCGAGAAAATTGGGTACATCCCAGGAAGAAAAACAAAGAATATATCTATCCAAATTCGCGTTAATCTCTTCGCTTTCCATATACTCGGGATTCTTTGCTTTTTTGAAGCTTTTTGGATTTGAAAGAAGCAATATTTATTCCGTAATTTTGAAAATTTTTAATGAGATTTCCTGAGAGAATATTACTCTCACATGAACCGTTGATATATATTCCACCATAGAATGGGAAAAAGCAAGTTATGAGGATATATATTTCAGCATCGTGATTCATATCCGCGGATAAAGATGCCAATATAGCTTTTTTTTCCTATTTGAGATAGTTTTATAGAATTTTTATTTCATAAAAAAAATTAACATATTTGTCAATATTTAAATATTAAGTTTTCTTACTTTTTTTTCGCTATTTCATTAATGAAATCCTATAAAATGTTAAAAAAGAGGTAAGAAAGTAAAAATGGCAGAATTATCTAAAGCCGCAAAAATTATGCTTTTAGTAAATGCAATCGTTTCCTTTATTTTCACTGTGTTTTATTTGGTAATTCCAGAAATATATAGGGATTTAACTGGTCCTCCTCAATTTTGCTCTATTACAATACGTCATGTGGGTGGATCTTTATTAGTTCTTGGAGTTTTTTCTGTGGTAGGAGTAATAAGGAAAGAATGGGAGCAGGTAAGAATAGTGTGGGAATTAGGGATCCTCTGGCTTATAGTTATCCTTTGTATTGATATATGGGCTATGGTTGTAGTTGCAGGTTCATTTGATTTTACGGTGATAATTGAGGTGATATTAATTGTTGCTAATCTGGTTTTTTACATACGAGAAAGAAGATAAAAGACAAGGACAAGGGATTAACAACCTAAAACATAAATATTTTTTTTTATTTCACATCTCTGGGTGTGAATGTCGAGAAGTAGTATAGCAACTTCAGTGTATTAAATCGATCAAGTCACCTATTCAGCATTTTTTATTTCTACAATTCATATTCCTCGGGAAATTGAGTATTATACTCTCAAAAGAAATAAATTTTTATTTCTCTTATATTAGTAATATTGAGAACCAACATTCATTTTGACATAGGACATAATTGTTCTTTAAAGATTGAGTTTTTCTCCTTTCTGCAATAGCTGCGTAATATCTTCATAGCGCTCTTGAAACCATTCCGGCTTTTCAAAATAAAATGTTATAAAAAATGGTTTTATTTGAATTAGGAAAATTTTGATATTGATAATTCTAGTTTTCACATTAATTTATTTTAGAACCAATATCTAATTTTAGATAAATTCAGTACAGTATTTAAGGTTGAATAAGTAGAAACGAGTAATATTTTCAAGATTTGGATCTCTCAACGATATTTATACTCATAATTTAATTGATTTCAATTACCTCATCAAAATTTAGGTGTCGTATATTAGTGAGGAAATATGTAATTATTGCAATACATATTCCTATGTATGCACAAATCATAAACAGTATGGATAATCCAAATAGTTGAACTAGCCATTCGAATAAATAAAGTGATAAAGGGGTTAATACTATTGAAATTGTCAAAAAAATCGAAGAAAATCTCCCGATCTTATCTTTTGGTATCACTGTTTGAAATATAGCTATTGTAAAGACTTCGATTATCGGTATAGTGAAACCTATTATGATTAGACCAAAAGTCATTATTCCAATGGCTCTAAACGGTGCTAAGGCATATAATAAATAAGCGATATTCATTGTAACTACGCTGATGAAAATCACGAGGCTCTTTCGCTTCCAATTCTTCTTAATAATAGGGACAAGAGGACCGATAAGTGAGACATAGGGGATAATTTGAGATAAAAAGCCTAACATTAATGTGTTCCCTCCATGATTAATAATGATAAATAAAGCATTGAATGAAAATAATGGTTGTATTAGTAGTAGAACGAGTATATTGATAAGCATAATTGTGAGAAGACCAGGAATTTTTATTAAAACTTTAAAGCCCGCTACAAATTCTTTTATGTAAGAGGTCTTTCGGGATTTATCAAAGTTTATATGTGTTTTTGGGATTTTAATCGGGATTAATGGTATCACAGCAATAATGGTCGTAACAATTTCAACCCAAAAAAGATATTTGATGGGAAAAAATATCAACTGAAGTACGACAATGAAAGGACTTGCCATTTGAATTATTCCTAAAGCTAGATGATTAATACCATTTACCCTGCCTAAACTCTTTTTTGGGATCATAGAAGGAGTGATTGCCATCATCGTAGGAGCCTGAAATGCAAAGCTGATACTTCGGATACCCAAAATCACAATAATGCTTAGAAGATTTACCAAATCAAGAAAAAACAACCCAAATAAAATAACAGCTAAGCATCCTTTCAATGAATAAGAACATAATAAAATTATCCTTCGGTTATATCTATCTATAAAGACGCCTGAAAAAAAAGTTAAAATTGCAATAGGAACCCAAGAAAGAAAACTTAGCATTAAACTTAATAAAGAGCTATCAAACTCAACAGCGACCCAAAATGACACCGCAAACTGGGTAATAAAAGAACCCAATAATGAGACTACTTGTCCACTCCAAATAAAAAAGTAATTTCGATATGTGCGTTTGTTTGGGATTTCTTCCATAACACTGAATAAAATTTTATATTATTATTAAATTTCCTACTCTATTTAATCATTTTCTTAGGGATCTTTTGAAACTACGCGGACATTTTTGTCATATATTTTTGTAAAGTGATCAGTAAAATGGAAAAACAACATTAGTAACAGCTTGAATGAAGACAATTATTCTAAAAAAAATAATTTTTGAGATAATTGAGAATTTTAAAAAAAAAAATGAAGTGTAATTTAAATTAATTCTTGGAATTTTATAAGATATTTATTCCCCTGAAATTGCTCGTTTTTTTTTACGCAAGACAAATATTGCTATACCAACTCCTACTACACCGGCTATTGACACAGCAATAATTACGATCATTATGACATTATCAGAAGGACCTGTATCCACTAATTCAACTAGAAGTGTATTTTTTTCCTCAATATTACCTATTTCATCGATTGCTTGATACG
The DNA here is from genome assembly GCA_048882645.1 of Candidatus Thorarchaeota archaeon. Taxonomy (GTDB): domain Archaea; phylum Asgardarchaeota; class Lokiarchaeia; order Sigyniarchaeales; family SOKP01; genus Loki-b32. Next base: position 391 of record JBHLRJ010000123.1, on the reverse strand, counting down.
AGATTAGAATATCGCCATATATATATTGAGATAAATCAAAGGGGGCACTATACTCAAACCACTCTGAATCATCTATTTTATATCTAATCACAGACACACCAGATCCGCTCCCATCATCGGCGGTTAATGTAAAAGTTGTTGATTTAATCACCATATTAGGTTCTTTATGTACAATGTATGATATCGATGAGGTTGGCGCAATAGTATCTTTACGGACAGTAACTTCAGCATACCCCTCATTACCTAAGGTATCATTCCCAGAGAATCTAATGGTCACCGTGCCATCTCCTCTCTTGTCCCATTCTGTTTGATTGAATGTTCCAGTTAATCCGCTAAATATAATATTGGTTATTCCTCCATCTAAAGTATACCAAGTAGTTTTTAATAATGG
>JBHLRJ010000122.1:0-12104 GCA_048882645.1 Candidatus Thorarchaeota archaeon | reverse complement strand
CTATTACAACAAAATCGCATTTAATTGGCTCTTGATTGTTCTCAAGAATCCATTGCGTACCAAATGTACCACCTGTTTCCTCATCTGCAACTGCGTGTAAGTATAAATTACCTGATAATTTCAGGTCCAGTTTCTTGAAAATCTTTAAAGCAATAACCATTGCTGCCAACCCTCCTTTCATATCAGCAGCCCCCCTACCAAAAATCCTTTTCCTCTTAATAGAAGCAGAAAGAGGCGGAAACTTCCATTCTTTTTCTGACCCGGGGGGGACCACATCCATATGACCATTATATAACAGATTCTTTCCATCAAAATTATCATTTAATCTCGCGATTAAGTTAGCACGATTCTCTCCAAAAGGGAAAATTTTACATTTAAGTCCTTCATCCTTTAAAAAATTCTCAATCTTTAAGGCGACATTTTTTTCATTGCCAGGAGGATTATAGGACTCAGTTTGCAAGATATCTCTCAGAAAATTAATATATTCTTCAGTATTATTTTCAATTTCATTAAGTATAAATTCTTCATCCATTTGATTTCTCTCAAGATTGATTTTCGTATCTATTAAGTAAGAAAAATATGATGATTTAAAATATTTTGTTATATGGTAAATCTAACTGATAACATTAAATAATTTAGGAAATTTTAATACTTTTAAATTATTTTATAAACAAAAATTAAGTCTCACGGTTATTTTCTTGACTCGTCAAAAAAAAGGAATAAAAAGAGTTATCTTCTTCATAGTTATTATTTCAGTTATATTGATATCTAATGTGCAAATTCTCAATCATTCTAATCTTATTAAAGAAAATGCTAATTTGGAGGATAAGTTAGATGAAATCCCCATTAGCTCTGATATTAAAGTGAATGATTTAATTACCGGTAGTGGTGATGATCAAGATGTTCGAATTTATGCCAATAATAAATCTCAAAATTTAAATAACAATCAGAAATACTTCGAAATTCCTTCACTTAGTTCAGAGGATATGTATCTTAGTGCTGGAGATTTTAATTTCACATTTCAAAATAATTTCACTGCAGAATATATAATTGAGGATGATGACGCTCTATATGCAGAAGATTTTATAGCTTTTAATTTCAATGAACAATCACCTTATTCAGGGATAATTAGAGGTCCTGGAACTACTGTAGTTGGGGGAAATTATGGTAACTTAGTTGATGATTCAGATACTAGTAGTATTCGATTAAACGCTACAAATGGAATCTTAAACTTTACTATTCGAGCTAACTTTACAGGTGAGAGATACAGATCACCTGTCATCAATGGATATGTATCATTTAATAGAGCATACATCTTAGGATTGATATTTTCTCTACTTTTCGACCTCACTTCTGACGCTAATTTAACAATAAAAGTGAAAAATTTTGCTCAATCATCCTGGAAGAATGTAATCGAAACAGTTCCAATCAATAGTAGCCTTGGTAAGGGAGAATTTGGGTATAGATTCATTAATGAGAATTTAAATTTTATTGATTTGGAGGATATAACTTATCTTCGATTTATTTTCGAAAGAAATGATCTTAATCCTTTTATAGGACGTTTTTATAATTTTGAATTAATGTCTACATTTGCATTTGATTTACCTATCACAAATACCAATTATGTAGCTTTGGAGTTTGATTTAAAAGGTGAAAAAACAATTGTTAATGGATTTTATGCGTGGATAAGAACATTAAATCTCACTGAAGCAGCAACATCTCAGCTAAATTTTACATTATATCGTTCAAATGGAACTATAAAGAGGACTGAAAGTAATTTGAGAAATATTAAATTAAGCCCAGCTTACAATGAGATGATAGATTCTAAGCTTGTTAGCTATACAAATGACAATTTATCATATTTTGAATTTAATATTGCAAATACAGAGAATTTAAACTTATCTAATTATTTTGTAGTTATAAAATCAACAAATCCGTTATTAGTATATAGTTTAGTAGCATTACCATTTTTTGATTATGGAGATGATAGAACTGAGCACCAATTAATCACCACTAGCGATGATGGAGCTACTTGGAATTTCGCATCAAAAAAGGTTGTATCATCTCAACTCCCAACATATAGATCAGGCCAATTAGATGCTAGCTCATTTAAATTAAATGTCACCAGAGGGTACATGCCATCTGACTTCTCAGTAAATGGAAATAAAACATTAAGAATTCAAGACCGAACAATGAAAAATTTGCAAATTGAATATCCCGATAGATCAAATTTGACTTGGGGTTTAGGTCGATGGTACTATAATTTTTCGGTTATTATTGAAGATACTCCAGCTAATATGTTTCAAGTTTACCTGAAGTGGAATAAAAGTATTACTAAAAGTTTTGAATTCAATGTCTCCTATTCTGTGAACGCATATTGGATTAAAAAGGCTTCGTCAAGTTATACAACATCCTATAACCAAGATCCAGAGTGGGTGTACCGTTTTAATTTAGATAAAAATAGTCCAAATTTTAATTATTGGACATATCTACGTTTTTATTTTATATATCCTACATTTGTAAATGCTCATAACTTAACTAATCCTAATGGTGAAGAAATTTATTGGAGATTAAAAGGTGAATCAATTTTAAAAACAAATCCCAGTAAATATAAATTACCTGTTGATAAGAAGTTTTCCAACCTTAATGGTACATATATATTGAATTTAACTAGTTATAACTTTATTCATAAGATGCATAGTTATATTAATTATGAGGAGGGCTTGTGGGAAACTAATGGATTCATGTATGGAGATAATATTTCTATCGGTGTAGATATTCAAGATCACCTTTCTAAGGCCCCTAAAAGTGGTAATGTAAATGCTACTCTATTCTATCCAAATGGTACTAAATACCCTAATGCAAATTTTATTTCTTCTATAGGACTCGTCAAAGATTCTGTATTATCTTATGATTTCAATAATCTTACCATTTTAGATTTGACAACTGAAGAGACTGTATTTGGAAAATATCAGGTAGGATTCTTTTGGTCTAATGGTTCTGCTATAGGTTCCAAGAAATTAACAGTTTATATCGATACATATGATATTGAATTAACAGATCTATATTACTCATCAGACCTTAAAAAAAATATTGTAGTTGGAGAGGTAAAAAATAAGGTATTTCAAAACTATACTATTTTAATCGCTTCTGTAAATGATACGACTGGTATAGATAGACCCAATTTTTATCCTATAAATAATTCAGATGTAAACAAAGAGTTTATTTATGAAATAGGAGACTATGAATTGCCAGTTTTACTTTCTTCCTTTAAACAGAATGAAAACATCTTAAATCCGAATGAAGTAGTTAATTTTAAAACTGTTATTCGAAATATGCATTCTTTTATTCCTGTAGATGTCAATATAAAAGTTAGTTTAGTATCACCCGCCAATGAAGAATGGATTATTGCTGAAACAGTTTCGAATACTGTAAGACTAGAATTCTCGGGTCACCCGAATGACAACTATGAATTTGATGTAAACCTTACTATTCCTAATCTTAATACAATAACCAAAATCTGGAAAGGATTAAATGCACCTATAAGATTATCCGGTGCTAAAGCTTTAGTTACTGTGTTTATTGAAGGAAACGAGGTAGGAACATATGAATCACCCGATTATTGTCTGTTTAGTAATCAAGCATCAAATCAGTTTGACGGAAATATCCTTGGAATAAGAATTAACGAAGAAGCAACAAGCCAAAGCATTTTAAATACCTTTAATAGAAACGAATGTATATATCTTCCGAATGCAACCACATTTTTAGTGAACATTTACGACAGAAATTTTGTTAGTAGTTATAATTCATTTAAGAGTGATTTTACACTAAAACTCAATAGTAAGTTTAACAATATCACAATTAATCCTGAAGTTCCTCGGAAAGGTGAGACATTAAACATGACAACTGTTTTAACTACTGAATTTGGTGATGAATTGCCTAATAGAAATGTCACATGTCAATTTTACTTTAATGATACTGAATGGATTGATCTCGGCTCAGATTTTACAGATAAGGTTGGTTTTGTTTCATTTATAATAAACACTATAGATCTCGATTTCGAAGAAGACTTATTGTTAAAATTGTCTTGGAATGGTGATAGCATAAATGAAGGAATTTCAAAAAATGTAACTATTGAAATCATTCATGATATTAACAATATTTCAGTCTCAATTCGTCAAAATGATGTACAAATATACAAGAATGAAATTACTACATTATCAATAACAGTGTTTAATATTGGAAACTCAGATTTGAGATTATATAATATTTCTTTATCAATAGACAAGAATTTGAATTATTCCATTGTTGAAGTAAATTATATCAAATTAGATAGACTCACACCAGGCGAACACAGTAAGATAGTTTTTGAAATTGAAGTCACAGATATCAACAGATTTACAGTCATATTCACAATTACAGCACAGAATTTTATTACGGGTGAAAATATAACTTTCTCTAAAGAAGCAAAATTTAAGGCATATGATGCTCCTATATTTAGCTATTTCGTTCAATTATCTACAGTCCTTATGATTGCCCTATCCATTTTTATTTGGATTATCGCTATATTATACATAAGGAGAGTGAGGAAGAGAATCGAAGAGCCTGTCGAGGAAGTTCCAAGAAGACTGAGAAGGGGAAGATATGTCCCAGTAGCCGAATTAAAGAAACCACCAGTTACTAAAGCTCCTCCTAAGAAAAAAGAAGAAGTTAAGCAAAAGAAAACAACCGATTTAGATTCCCTCTTAGAAGAAAGAGGTTTAACTGAAAAAGAAAAAAAGAAAAAACAAAAAAAATAAGCTTTTCCTAAGATCTATTTATTTTCTCTTTACTTTGTTCATGGGAATTTGAAATTTAATTATAAATTAGATATTGAAATTAAGTTTCTTTTTAGAAGGGCAAGAGAACTCCTTCCATCCAAACCAGCCAGAGCTATCAAAACACTTTTTTCTGAACCTACTAAAACAGCGAACCCATCTTCTAATTCTATCGTCGTTGTTTTTAATCCGCCTTTCCCTATGTCTTTACCAAGAGTATTTGAATCTTTTATGATGGTAGCACATGCTTTTGCAATCTTACTATGATCCATATCAGTTATTGTTTGACCTATTTGTACTTTTCCACTTGAATCTGCTGCTATCAAACCCTCACATTCGGGAACAATATCCATTAACTCCGCTAATTTTTGTTCTAAAACTTTTTTATCGACCATAATATATTCCTTATATAATAATTTGATAAGTTTTGAATTCTGAAATTGGTTATGAAATTATCTTAATTAAATTTATAGTTTTAATATATTATTTAAGCAATTTAAATGTATCAAATATATTAAAAAGAAAATCTTGAAAAATTATTTTAACAAAAATTCTTAACTTTAACTAAAACATAGGGATTCTATCAACAAAATTTAAAGGTAATTTTTATGGATAAAACAGACAAAGATAAGATTGAGAAAATTATACATGATAGAGAAACTGCACACCAATTCTTTCTAAAACAAGGGTCGAAAGCATATAAATCATTTCTAGATCTAGAACGACATGCCTTCTCCGATGGAAAGTTAAAAAAAAATGTATAAAGAGTTGATAGCTTTAGGGATTTCAATTATATTAAATTGTGAGTCTTGCGTGGAATGGCATGTGAAAGAAGCAATAAGAAGTGGGGCTACTGAACAGTAAGTTATTGAGGCAATAGAAGTTGGAATAGAAATGGGTGGTGGTCCAGCTACTGTGTCAAGTAGGTTTGCGTTGAAAGTACTAGAATATTATAAAAACCTTTAAAATTAGCTTATAATATTCATTATTAATCTTATCCATGGAAAACTTTTGTAAATTAATATCTCTCTAAAAGAAGGAAAATAGGAAAAAATTAGACTTAGGACTTTATTTTAAGATTATTAAAATTAGGTTTTCTTCCAAAGCGACCATAGTCTCCCCCTTCGAGGTTTCTAATCGTATGAAATTTAGTGATCCTTCATTCAAAGCTTCAACAACTTGTCTTCCCTTCCCGATAAGTGAAGTAACATAAGCGGCAACCTCTTCACTGAGTTCAATTTCTAAGTTTGAATCGATCGGTAAACCACTAGAATCACAGATAATTACGCCACGTATCCCCTCCCTTTCTTCGAAACGTCGAATAATGGCTTTTACTTCTGCTCTATTAATTATGGTTTATCACACCTTTAAGGAATATATTCTAAATTTTTAATATAATAATAGATTATGGGTTTTTAAAAATTTATATTAAATTTTTTACTAAGTTTTAACAGTTTTTTTGATTTTTAGTAATATGAGGAATTTGAAAGTTGCCCAAGTAAACTCCTATTTACTGGAAAAGCATCATTTAAAAGAACAAAACAAGAGTAATAACATTCTTCAAGTCGTCAAAGATATTTGTGGTCTCCACGCAACTGGCACCCTCGAACCATATTTAACTCTTTTTACTCGTATGAGTGATTTTAAAAAAGAAGATTTAGACAATGAATTATACAAGAAAAAGAGTTTAGGACGAATAAGAGGTATGCGTAAGACACTATTTATTCTCACCAAGGAGATGATTCCTATTGTCCACTCAATGATTAAACATCAGACGGTAAAGCGGGACAGTAAATATTTAGAAATACGAGATATATCAAGAGATCAATATAACGAACTAGCCCAAAAAATTATTAACCTTTTAATGAAAAAAGAAATGTCTACAAGTGAAATTAAAGCATCAATAGACACGGAAAAAGATTTGAATGCGGTAATTTCTGTAATGCTCGATGAAATGTTCATAATTAGAGCAAAACCTATTACTAGTTGGAAAGATAGACGCGTGTTTTACGCTCCTTTTTCCCACTATTTTCCTAATATTGAACTTGATAAAATTGATGAATCTAAAGCAACCAGAATGCTTATTGATAAATATTTAAAGAATTATGGTCCTGTTACGGAAATCGATATTGCTTGGTGGTCAGGTTTAACAATAGGAAAAATTCGAACCTCATTAAAGCCATTCAATGATAAGATTGCAACAATCAATATTGGTGACCTAGGACATGAATATTTAATGTATAAATCTGATATGAAAATACTCCAAGAAGTTGAAATTAGCTCACAATATATTATTAACATTCTTCCTAAACTCGATCCTTACTTAATGGGTTATAAAGATCGTGAGCGATATATTAATTACGATTATTATAACTATATCTTTGACCGTTCTGGGAATGCCACATCCACAATTTTATTTGATGGTTATGTAATTGGTGTATGGGATGTCATGGAAAAACCCAAATCCTTAATTAAAATTCATTTATTTGTAGAAATGGGCTCTAATGTCCTTAGTATGATAGAATCCGAATGTAAAAAGATGGGGAAATTTATAACCGGATATGATGTCGAAATTATATATTGTGATAAAATGACTCCCTTGACCGAAAAAAAAATGGGTGGATTTATGGCACCCTTAAAAGATTGTTAAGAATTAAAAGTTAAAGAAAATAGTCCTTAAACATATTATGATTTCTTTCTTCTCCTACTGATGTAATATATCCTTGATATGAATGCCCTGAGAAAATGAGAAATTTATCTGTAAGTTCAGGATTATACATGATTTTATTTTTAATTGAAGTAAACAATTGATTCGAATTTCCACCCCCAAAATCTGATCTCCCAATACTCCGTCGAAATATTAAGTCTCCTGTAAAGATTATACCATCAATTTTTTTCCCATCATACTCTTTTATGTCTTTTGAATAAAAACATAATGAATCTGGTGCATGCCCGGGAGTTTCTAATACGTGTAAAGTTAGTTCACCAATTTTAATTGCGTCGCCCTCTTTCAGCTCTCTATTGTTTCCGCTTCTAGAAAATCTCCTAGAATTTTTATGAAACATAACGGGTATATCGAAATAATTCGAAACTACTCCAACGGCACCAGTATGATCCCCATGACCATGAGTAATTAAAACTCCAATTGGATTCGCTTCTAACTCCTCTACTGTTCTTATTATCCTATCAGCTTCAGCTCCCGGATCGATAATGACAACTTCTTTGGTTTCTGAGGATCCAAAGATGTAAGCGTTAGTAATGTACATTCCTACAACTAGATTTTTCAATATCAAAAAAAAAACACCTATAAGAAAAAGAATTGAATTTAATAAAAAAAACAATTATTTCTTAATCAAATTGTTTATTTCATTTAATTTCTTGTAGACGTCTAGCCCCTTTTCAGTCAGTTTCACATACTTAATTTTATTACTGTTTTCTATTTCAATGAGTCCTTTTTTAATTAATTCATCCTTTACTCTAAAAAAAGAGTTATAGTAGCTAAATTTATTTAACTCATTATAAAAAGCATGCTTATCTAACTTATTGTTATTCTTCGTCAAAACCGTAAAAGTATCACGGAAACCTTTCTTCTTTAACAATCCAATTAAATCTTCAAATATCATTTTTCGACTCCTATACCTAATTAAACCGGTAAACAATAATTATACTAATTTGTAATTGAAAATTAAAAACCATTTAAAAAACCTTTGATCTCAACTTTTATATGTTTGAAGGTGTGTAACAATTGTCAATAATTTATTTTGTAGTATTTTGAGAATAAAAAAAAAAGAAAAAAATCTATTTCTTCTTAAAGATAATTAATATTACTATTGATAATGCAATTGCGATCATAACCCCTAGAGCTGTATAAGCTACTATGGGATTAAGCGTTACTTGTTTCAAAAAGATTCCTAAGCTTGACCAGACACCAACAAGACCATAAGCAGAATCTCTTCGGGTTAAAACAGTTAAACCATATATTATTGCAACAACGATTAAGATAAGAATTGTCCAAAATTCTTCAGTTAGGCCAAACCTATTCCAATTTATTGATACTAGAAATGCAGTTATATTAGCAATTGTTGCAGTTGTAATCCATCCAAAATAGACACTGATGGGTACATGAATGAATAGTTTTTCTCGTCTATTTACATCTTCTTTTCCAATCCTCAATCTTAAATATAGGAAGAGCAAGGATAAAAAAAGAATCACCATTACAATTAGAGAAAGTAAAACTAATTCATAATGCCAGAGAAAGATCCATGTTACATTCGCAATACTACTCAAGATGAAGAAGAAACTGATCTTATCAAGGAATGGTATCTCCTGCTTTTCAGACTTAAATAAATCTTTTGCTTGATAGACTGCGAAGATCCCTAAGAGGATATAGATTACACTCCAAATCGAAAAAGTAAGTCCTATTGGAACAAATAAGTTTGGAAGAGCATCTGATAGTTCTTCAGTTGTTTTATTGTTTATTGGCAGTCCTACTGCTAGAAAATTTACAATAACAGTAGCGATAAACCCTATGATATTTCCTATTTGTAGTACAATTTTCTTTTTAGAATTATCCATTATAAGCACCTTAATTGGAATATTTCTATATTATGTTAATCACCATTCCATCTTAAAACTTTTTTTTATGGTTTATTGAAGATTAAACTTAAGTTTTTCTTAAAAAAAGGAGAAAAGATGATTTTTTATATTAATTATTAATCTTGATTTACGTGATAGATCATTGAATCTCTTATCTAAATATTAATCTCTATTTTTTTTGTCCTTGGTCAAGGGGAACAGCTAAATTATTTTCAGTTTTTGAACTCTTTACTAATAATCCTGATATACTTTTTCTCAAAAACTTTGTTTAAATTCTGAACAATGTTTATTTTTTTTTAACTTTATGCATTATCTTACTACTTCGAGCCTTCTAATGTTAATTCTATTAATGTGGGAATATGATGGGAAAGTTTAAATATGAACAATTCGTATTGTTTAATGATGATTTATAAATTTAAAAATGAACAATTAAGAGGTGATTTAGCGAAACACTGTAACATAGCTACAACTTTAGTAAAAGTTTTTGAAAAAAGTAAGACTATAAACAAAATTCCAGAAATCCCGTATAATAAGATAAAAGAGAGAATATTGGAAAACTTCATTGAGGTTAAAATCAATAAAAGATAAATAATAATAACTTCTTCTTCATTTTTTCTTTTAATTTTCTCTCCGATAATTTCTTAATCCTTTTTTTGTTTTATTTATTAGATCTAAAGTAATTGGGATTAAGATGAGAGTGGGAGGAATTATTGATATATCAACAAAAGATATACCTGGCAGATCTACGATGGTAATTTTTACAGTAGGGTGTAATTTCAAATGCGGGTTCTGTCATAACAAGTATCTCTTACAACAAAATGTAGGAAGAGAATATGAGCTCAATGAGCTAATCGGTAATATAACTACTAATTTATTAGTGAGCGGTGTAAGCATTACTGGGGGAGAACCAACCTTACAATATGATTTGCCTGAAGTATGTCGAGAAATTCAAAAAAGTGATAAATACTTAAGTATAGACACGAATGGTTCAAATCCAAAGAAAATTAAAGAAATTGCTCGATATGTTAATCGATTTGCATTAGACTTAAAAGGACCATTAAATAGAGAAAAACTTCTGACTATAACAGGAGTAATGGTGAATTTGGAAAATATTCGAGAGTCAATAGTATTTTTAAACAAAAAAACAGAAGTAGATTTTGAAATTCGCACGACTTACGTAGAATCTTTATTAAATCCTCAAGATATTAAAGAAATCGTAAGCTTTCTTGATGAAATAAAGTTTAGAGGTAATTTTGTACTTCAACAATACCAATTTCGTGAAGGGGTCGGGGAAGAATTTAAAAGAACATTTTCAAAACCGGAACATGAAGTATTAGTTAACCTTTTAATACCTTATAAAAACAGATCTCTGCCCTTTGAGATTTATCTAAGAGATGAAATCGTTGGATATTGCAATCTTAATAAATTAGAAAGCTAATCTTTATTCTTATTTGGTGTCTTTGTTTCTATTTTTGATTTCATAATATAGAATATGATAATTCCTCCAAGTATAATGAAAGCCTGAATAACATACGTAATCCAATTAAAAGTAAATAAAAGTCCTATACAAACTATTAAGCCCAAAATCGAAATAATGGGAAATCCTTTAATGTTTGGTTTTAATTTAAAAGGTCTCTCTATATCTGGTTTTTTTTTTCGTAAAACTAACAAGCTAATATTTACTAGTATAAAGTTAATGAGAACACCGAGTACTGTAGCATGTGCTACTATTGAGATATTAGCAACAAAGATGGGGATTAAAGCGAGAATCATTGTTACAAACACAGAAATTGTCGGCGTTCTAAATTTTGGTGAAATTTTACTTAATCCTTCTGGTAATGCTTTATCACGAGCCATGCCGTACATCATACGAGATGTTACAATCAACATAATTAGGACAGTATTTGCTGTAGCAAATAGGGCTATTAAGGTCATAACAATACCGCCCACTGGTCCTAATACTGCCGAAACTACAACATTTAAAGGAGCATCAACGGATGCAACATCGGAATATGGTAAAATACTAACGACAGAAATTGCAGTCAAACAATATAAAACTGTCGTAATTAGAATCGAATAAATAATTGCTTTAGGTAGGTTCTTTTGCGGTTTCTTTGTTTCACTTGCGACGTTAGCGATATCCTCAAATCCGATGTAAGCGAAAAATATCAGTGCCACTGCTGAAAAAACCATCAGAAAAGATGAGCTAGTTGGCAGTTCAAAATAATTAACACTTCTAAAGGAGGGAATCCCCAGTATAATTACTAGTATAAGCCCAGATGCCTCTATTAATGTAAATATGACATTTGTCCAAGTTGAAGTTTTAATTCCTATGGAATTCACAATACTAAGGATAATGACGAGGAATCCTGCATATATTACCTTGAAAATAACTGAAGCTAGCGGTGTTAAGTTAAAGAAGGACACTAAATAATTGGCAAAACCTAATGCTACGGTAGCAACAGATAGCACACCAGAAAAAATTATAATCCAACCTAAAATAAATGATAAGATTCTTATTTTGAATGCTCTTTCAGTATAAACAAATTCTGCAGCGCTTTTTGGATACATTGTAGATAATTCGGCATAAGATAATCCGGTTAGTATTCCAGTAATAGAAGCTAATATAAAAGCCAACCAAGACAGATTTCCTGTTTTCCCTACGACCTCTCCTATTAATGCGTATATTCC
>JBHLRJ010000121.1:0-12406 GCA_048882645.1 Candidatus Thorarchaeota archaeon | reverse complement strand
CTATTTTTTACATTATAGCTGGAATTCTAGGTTTAGTAGGAAATATGGGCGGTCCAGCTCGGCAGGCAATGGTAGCAGATTTACTTCCACAGGAAAAACAAGCTGAAGGATTTGGAATATTGCGTGTTGCTTTTAATGTTTCAGCAACTATCGGCCCCATTCTTGGGGGTTTTTTAGCTATCAAATCCTTTTTGGCATTATTTATTTTAGATGCTATAAGTAGTATAGTAACCGCAATTATAGTATATTTTGTCATTCCGGAGACAAAACCTGAAAGACATGAAGATAAACCTGAAGAGACAGTATTGAAAACTCTTATTGGATATAAAGAGGTGTTAAAAGATTGGGTATATGTGTTATTTCTTGGAGTATCTGCTATAACAGTGTTAGTGTATATGCAAATGAATAGTACTCTTGCGGTATTTTTATGGAAAGTTCATGGTTTTTCAGAAACTGGTTTTGGTTTTTTGTTAAGTATGAATGCGATAATGGTAGTAGTATTTCAATTTTGGATAACAAAAAGAGTATCAAAATATGCTCCAATGAAAATGATGGCTTTTGGAACTCTTTTTTACATGATAGGGTTTGGAATGTATGGCTTTATCTCTACAACATACCTGTTTTTTGTTGCGATGGCAATTATCACAGTGGGGGAGATGATAGTCACACCAGTCGCACAAGCCGCAGCTGCTTCTTTTGCTCCAGAAGATAAAAGAGGAAGATATATGGCAGTATTCAGCTTTCAGTGGGCAATCCCAAGTCTCTTTGGCGTTCTAGTCGCAGGAATAGTTATGGAAAGCCTTGGACCAAACTGGGTGTGGTATTTTGCTGGGATCCTGTCTTTGATCTCAATTGTAGGGTTTTGGTCATTAAATGGTGTGACCAAAAAACGCTTTTCAAAAGAAATAAAACCTTTAGAAAGAGAAGAGCAATTAATTACTCAACCTCAAATCTAATTTTAAGGTATTTATATTTAAAATTAAGCAATTTCAAAACTTTTTTGACAAATAGTCTTAAATTTTTCACTTGAATCGGCTTTTCATCCTTTTGTTCAAGTAAAAAATCATGTATCATATTCCTAGTTGCGTCTGGACCATTATTTTTAAGATATTCCATCCAATGGATTGAAGTTCTACAAATTCTTTTTAATGCTTCATTAGGATACTCATTTCTATCAAAAATTTTTTTATGATGTTTAACTAAAGATTGACTGATCCTTTCTAAATGATCAGCAATGCCTAATGAATATCGAGATAATGCAATTATATTAGAAGTAATTCTGGAATTTCGAGTATTTGTTGCAGCTTCAAAAGAAATCCAGATTTCATTCCATTCCTCAGAATTTTGACCAGCTGAGCCCCCTTGATATAAGGCTACATTGATGATATCACTGAGATCGACATCATGTCCACGTTTTAACTTCTTATTGAATATCTCTCTAAGCTTGGTTCCTTCTAAGTAACTTCCCGCACCAAAATCAAGTAATTGATTCAAATTGTTAGCAGCACATAGTGCTTCATATCTAGTTTCTCCTGTATCAGGATTAACCCATTCTACACGTTTTTCCCATTCTCCTGATTCTTTGTTTTTTATCCAACCCATTTCTCTCAAAACATGATCCAGGAGGTGAATTTGGAACGTCCAAAAGTCGATGTCATCAGTAAACCTTTTTCTTCTCCAATCTCTGCTAGTATACTTACCCAAATATAATTTCAAGGTACCACGAACTAGTTCAAATTTTCCATCCTTAATGGCTTTACATGCATCATTATAAAATACATTGTTTGGTTCATTAGAAATTTCTACTATTCGATTGAGTATTTTCCTGGCTTCTCCAGCAACAATGTCGCAAGGGATACTCCCATCAGAAGGATAAGACCTTGAACCCCCCTCCACAAACTTTTTAAACAATTCCAAGTCATTATCAGGAATTTCATACCATGGATTATTGAACATAATCTTACTGAAAGTGTAGTGGGTGAACCCCTCCTCATCTTTTGTAGTTTTATATGGATTAACCTCCCTTAGATTATCTCCCTTTTGTACAGCATCAGCTTTAGTATCCCAAATAGCGTTCATACGAGTAAGTATATTGATTGTACTTTTTAAGCATTGTTGATTTAAAATATAAAATTAATTTTTAAACATACACCCTATTGATTATATATGACTAATTTTTTTACTGTCTTTACTCTGACACCGTGGGATTCACTTAATACAAATACTTTAACTGAAGTGAAATTATTCTCATTGAAAAATATATTCAAGACATTTCCAGTTATTGAACCAGGATTTTTTGATGATATCCTCTCTAATTTATACAAATATAAACATTATTCTTGGGTTGAGTGCATCAAAAGAATTGTTGGACCTAATAATGAAGATTATGATATTACACCTTGGAATTTCGTATGGGGAATGGATCATGAAAGAAGGATGTTTCAATTTTTATTTCAAAAAATACAAAGCGATTATAAGGATTCTCAAGCAACTTTAGTCGCGTTGGCGCCTCCTGAATTAGGTAAACTATTTAATCAGTACAAACAAGAAGCAATATTACGTACTTTAAGCTTATTAAATAATCCTAATAAAATGAAATTTGTAATAGTTTTAGCCCCAAAAGGAAAATCAATTGCCGAAGAGCAACAACTATTTCCCATAAATGAAGATGACTTAGAAAAAATAAAATTTAATAATATGCTAAAACAGATGCCGAATATTAAAGGGCAATGGTTTCCTATATATGAAGCAAAATGTCCAATTTGTGATGGGATGTTGACGGAAATTAAAGATTATGGAGTAGGATTTGGAAAGTTGGTTTGCCCAAAATGTGGATATAAAAAAATGAAGTAAAATTGACTTTTTTAATAATCTATTGTATTGATTTTTATTGAATAATTCGATATGTAACATATTAATGAATAATAATTTTTGGAAGTAACTTATTTATGTATGTTGCTGCCTTAGATTTAGGAACAACTGGTTGTAGAACATTCATTTTTGATTTAGCAGGAGCAATTATCGCGAGTGATTATCAAGAGTGGCAAAGTTTTTACCCTTCACCGTCATTTGTTGAACAAGATGCTAATACTTGGTGGGATTCCATTAAAAAAACTATAGAACGTGCTATTAAAAAAAGCGGAATTGATAAAACTGATATTGTGAGCCTTTCCGTTACCAACCAACGTGAAACTATCGTACCTGTTGATAAAGAAGGTAACCCTCTTCATAATGCAATAGTATGGCAAGATAGACGTACGATCGATCAAGTTGAATTTATTAAAAAAAAAGTTGGAATCGATGAAGTCTATAAAATAACGGGCCTTACAACCGATCCATACTTCTCAGCTACGAAGATACTCTGGTTTAAAGAAAAGAAACCAAAAATCTATCAAAATACTCATAAATTTCTGCTTGTTTCAGATTTTATAATCCACAAATTAACAGGTAAGTTCCTTACTGATTTTTCAAATGCTTCTCGAACAATGTTATTTGATATCAATAATCTAAAGTACTCTGAACACCTCGCTTCTGAATTAGAAATTGATTTAGATAAAATGCCAGAAGCGTTGGAAAGTGGAATTGATGTAGGAGAAATGATAACTAAAGCGACATTGTTTGATAGGAAAACTCTAGTAGTCACAGGTGCTGGTGATCAGCAAAGTGCTGCCTTAGGTGTTGGCGTTGTAGCCCCAGGTGAAATGAAATGCACAACTGGAACGGGAACTTTTATCCTCGCATATTTAACGAAACCAAATTTCGATCCACAGAAACGTGTATTATGTAGTTGTCATGCAATACCTGGTGCATGGGTTCAGGAAGCAAGTATTTTTACTTCTGGAGCAACTCTTAGATGGTTTAGAGACCAAATCAGTCAAGAGGAATGTATGATAGCCGAAGAAAAAGGCCAAGATCCTTACGAACTAATGATAACTGAAGCAGAAGAGTCTCAATTAGGAGCAAATGGTTTACTTTTAATACCACATTTAGTAGGAGCTGGGGCTCCTTACTGGAATCCCCGTGCTAAAGGTATTCTATTTGGATTGTCTCTAGGACATCAACGTAAAGATTTATATAGGGCTGTTCTCGAAGGTGTAGCTTATGAAATACGAAAAAATATTGAAGTTTTCAGAGATTTAGGAATTGAGCCAAAGGAGTTAATGTTAACAGGCGGTGGCTCTCGATCTGATTTCTGGAATCAGATTTATGCTGATGTATTGGGAATTACTTGTGTTAGAAATGTAATTGAAGAAGCGACATCTTTAGGTGCTGCAATTTTAGCTGCTTCGGGTGCGGGAATATTTCCAGATATAGCAAAAGCTGCTGAGAATCTATGTAAGGTTGAAAAAA
Organism: Candidatus Thorarchaeota archaeon; assembly: GCA_048882645.1. GTDB lineage: Archaea > Asgardarchaeota > Lokiarchaeia > Sigyniarchaeales > SOKP01 > Loki-b32. Next base: position 8,056 of record JBHLRJ010000121.1, on the reverse strand, counting down.
AGTGGAATCCTAATGCTGAAAGAGGAAAGAAGTATGAAAAATTTTTTAAATTTTCATGTGAAATGTATGATTTAATAAATAGTAATAATTATTACAAAAAATTTAGTGATTTGAATTTACCTTAGAATCTAACAAAAACTAGAATTTACTTCATAATAATCAATTTTATATATTAAAGATGTTATTTTTTCTATAATTAAAACTACTTTGGATTATTTAGAGCCGTTTTTCTTCTTTAACCGATAAAATATTAGAGCAGAAAAAGAAAAAAGTGGTTTTTAAGAAATTATAACAAAAAAATTAATGTGAAAATAATGGAATATAATACTTCGAGTGAAACGATAGAATATAATAAAACTCAGAGAATAGTAGCTACCATATTTTATATTATAATTGTAATAGCTAGCCTCGTAACTGTTGGAGGGTTATTGTGGACTCTTGCTGATATCTTCATAGGGACGACAGGCAAATTCGCACAATTTAAAGACTTGAACTTAGGATATCAAATTGCTATAGTTGGGGGGCTTTTAGCAGGATTGTTCTTTTTACTCGTTTTCTTTTTTGGCCTCTTTAAAAAAACTTCGCGTTCCCTATTAACCTTTATTTATAAGAAGAGAGAACTTGAGGAAAAATACAAAAATCGAATAGGCATCAAGATTGCCGCTGGGGGATTATTAATAAGTTTAATTGCTATTTTAGTTGGAGTCATTGTAGCAATTATCTGGGACTTATTAACAGGATCTACGGGAGGAACTTTTTCACTTCTTAACCTTTTAGGAAGTACTGGTCCATGGGTTTTATTTATAGGAATAGGGCTTTTTATTTTAGTTGGTGCTGCTCTCTTCATGATTTACTTCTGGAAAAACGGATATTATTTAATTCTGAGAATCATGGGTAAATTAGAAAAAGAACAGAAGAAGTAATAATCATGATTTTTTTTTAAATTAAATCAGAAATCTCTTGCTCCTATATTTTTTTTATGTAATCTTTTTCTCTAATTAATTCAAATTACTAATTTAATCGATCTAATTAGGTCAAATCGATAATATGGTAACAAAAATCGGAACTGTTTTCAATTATCTCCAATTGCCAGATGTGGCTCAGTTTCCTTTTATTATTAGTAAAAAAAATGAGGATTTTCTAATACAAAAAGGTCTATTTGTTTATACAGAATCTAGTGAAGGATTTTTAATTGGGATTATTGAAAGAATAATTTTACTAAATGAATATTTTACAGATGCTCTGACAATTAAAGCATACAACAACAATAATAATCCTAATATTCTCAAGGGACTCTTCCCAAGTGAAGATTTTGAATTCGCAATAGCAATTGTAAAATGTCTAGGAATAATTAAATTCTCGAATAAGTCAAAAAACAAAATTGAAAAGATTCAAAGGATGACATATCCAGCTAGTCCTGGGAGAGATGTATTCATTGTGGAAGAATCACTTCTCAATGAATTCATTGGATTTGATACAAAATCAGGATTAAAACTAGGAAAAGTTAAAGTTACAACTAATGATGCTATAATAGATATGAACCGATTACTAAATAAACACTTTGCAATTCTTTCAATCTCAGGAGGTGGGAAAAGTTATCTTACATCGGTAATAATTGAAGAACTATTGACCCGAGAAAGAGATTATGGTACTCCTGCGATAATATTGTTTGATGTTCACGGTGAATATTTATATCTAAATAATGCGCCAGAACTAAAAGAGAAGGTAACAATTCAAGATATCTCTTATTTTCAAATATCAGTCCCTAAAATGTCTCTCTATTCTTTTAAGAAATATCAAGAAGAAATCTCAAATGTTCAACTGAGAGAACTTTCTAAATATATTAAAAAATTAAATAAAGATGGTGAAAGAAAAGGTCGATATACATTAAATGATATTATCGAGCAAATTCAAAATTTAACTGATGGGAATAAAAGTACTCGTCAAGCCCTTATAGGGTGGTTATCAGATTTAGAGCGATTAACATTATTCGGCTCTCAAGAGAACCCGAATTTAGATAAAATTATAAAAAGACAACATTTAACAATATTTAATCTTCAGAAAGAAATAAGTATCCGAAAGAAGCAGATTATTGTAGATTATATTTGTAATCGGTTATTTAAACTTAGGAGATTAAACAAGATTCCTCCATTTTTATTAATTATTGAGGAAGCACATCAATTTGTACCTGAAGCAGCCCATTCCAAAGCAATTTCTAAACCTATAATTGAAATGATTGCCAGAGAAGGAAGAAAATTCATGGCTTGTTTGTGTTTAATAAGCCAAAGGCCAAAGCGGTTGAGTACTACTGCTCTCTCTCAATGTAATTCTAAAATGGTATTAAATATCAAAAATCCTTATGATTTAAAACATTTAATGGATAGTTCTGAAGCAATTACTAAAGAGTATGCGAATATGATCACAAGTTTAGGTGTGGGTGAAATGTTACTCATGGGAAATGCTGTAAATTATCCCGTTTTTATTGATATAAGAGAACGAAATTTCATATCTGCAAAAGAGAATGTTTCCTTAGCTGAAGTTTGTCTAAAATGGGAAGAGGATCAATTAAAGTAAATCTGTAATTATCCCTTCTTTTATTGCATCGGTATGTTTATTCAAAACTATCATTTTCTTATTTTTAGAAACACGAAAGACATTAATAATATTCATACTTTCCATTTTCATGAATAACTCTTCTAAGATTAGAGCGTTTACATATGGAAATTCTTTCTTTAAAAGCTCCTCAAGACGGTTATCTAAAATTTCTCCTTTATTTTTAATGAGGATATCTATTATTGAATTTATTACTGGCTTTTGATTCCAACGATGAGATTCGATATTAATTCACCTGAATTTTAAGTTAAAATTAAAATCTTTAAATAGTTATAAACATATAATCTTTTATTTTTATTTAATTTTGAGAAGTTATACAAATAACCGATCTTCTTTTGTTTCTTCGATTCTCCTTCTTTTTAAATTCTCACTAAATTTGTCATACCAATCGATGATTTCCTTTGAAATAGATGGATGAATACCTTCTCTGGCTTCTTTAAAATGTTCAAATGTAACCTTTCTCGCTCTGATATTTTCTCTAAGTGCAATCATTGCCGCCTCTCGGCACCACGTTTCTATATCAGCGCCAGAAAAATTTTCTGTTACTTCAGTTAATTGCTCAAGCTTTATATTATTAGCCAGAGGCATATCTTTTGTGAATATTTTGAGGATTTCAAGCCTTGCCTTTTTGTCTGGAGCGGGTACAAGCAATATTCGATCAATTCTACCTGGTCTTATCAATGCGGGATCTAAAATATCTGGACGGTTCGTTGCTGCAATTACTACAATATCCTTCATCACTTCTAATCCATCTAATTCTGTTAAAAATTGAGATAATACTTTTTCTGAAACTCCAGAGTCGGAAGTATGTCGACCTCTACTTGGTGCTATTGAATCAAATTCATCAAAAAATACAATACAAGGTGCGGCCATCTTCGCCTTTCTAAATACTTCTCGAATAGCTTTTTCACTTTCTCCAACCCATTTTGATAATAGTTCTGGTCCTTTTATTGAAATGAAATTTGCTTTACTCTCAGTTGCTACGGCCCTAGCCAATAGAGTTTTACCACAGCCAGGAGGGCCATAAAGCAAGATTCCTTTCGGTGGTGCTATCCCCATACGACTAAATATTGTTGGGTGAGAAAGTGGCCAATCTACAGCTTCAATTAATCTTTGCTTTAATCCTTCTAATCCTCCTACTTGATCCCATTTAACATTTGGAACTTCTACAAATACTTCTCTTATCCCAGAAGGTAATACTTCTTTTAAAGCCTCTTCAAAATCGCTTTTGGTTACTTCAATCTGTTCTAATAATTCTGGCTCTATGAATTCTGATTCGAGATCGATTTGGGGTAAATACCTACGTAAAGCAGACATTGCAGCTTCTCTAGAGACGGCAGAAATATCTGCTCCAACAAATCCATGAGTTATCTGAGCAAATTCTTTTAAGGAGATCTTCTTGTCGAGAGGCATATTCCGCGTGTGTATTTGAAATATCTCTAATCTCCCTTTCTCATTTGGTACTTTTATTTCGATCTCACGATCAAATCTACCTGGCCTTCTAAGAGCAGAATCTAAACTATTTGGTCTATTTGTTGCTCCTATAACGATTACTTTACCTCTTCCATGCAATCCATCCATTAAAGCCAAGAGTTGTGCTACTACTCTTCTTTCTACTTCTCCTGTAACAGTTTCTCTCTTTGGGGCAATTGCATCTATTTCATCTATAAATATGATTGAAGGACTCTTTTCTTCTGCTTCTATGAAAAGTTTCCTCAATTTTTTCTCCGATTCTCCATAAAATTTACTCATTACCTCTGGACCATTTATTGAAATGAAATGCGCTTCACTTTCATTCGCTACTGCTCTAGCTAATAATGTTTTTCCACAACCTGGGGGTCCTCTTAATAAAACTCCTTTGGGAGGATCAATACCTAATCTTTTAAATAAAGAAGGATGCCGTAATGGTAATTCAACCATTTCTCTTACTCTTTGGATCTCTCTATCTAATCCCCCAACATCCTCATAAGTAATATAATTAGTATCAGCTTCTATATCTTCGGTAATTTTTTCACTAATATTGAGTATTGTATCCTGTTTAATGATACAAACTCCATTAGGTCTTACACTAATTACCTTAAAGGAAATTTCTCTACTGATTCCTAAAGAAATGAAAATAAAATCATCAACAGTAATAGGATAATTATTTAACTTTCTCTTTACAAAGCTCTCAAATCTTGGATTATTCCTTATTTTAATATTTGATGGTGCTAAAACAACATTTTGTGCAACCGCTGCTTCAACTTTACGAATTTCTATGGTATCATCAATCCGAGTTCCTGTATTTTTCTGTAATCTCGAATCTACGCGAACAATGCCCAAGCCATTATCTTGAGGATAACTTGGCCAAGCTATTCCTGCACTTTGTTTTTTCCCAATAACTTCGATAATATCTCCAGTTTGAATATTCAGTTTTTCCATTGTTTCCTGATCAATTCTTATTATGTTGCGGCCAATATCTCGCTTCTTTGCTTTTTGAACTCTTAATATTACACTTGGGTCATTGGTTTCATTATTCTCATTGCTTTCTTCTTCATTATCCTTTGATGGCATGATATTTCAAATGGTACAAAATGTTCTTTGTATATAATATTTAAAATTATTAATTTGGTAAAAATTTTACCTTTTTCAACTCTTCTATTATTTTTTATCCTATGATTTTTTAAAAAAATCATCTAACGAAACCTGCACTTTAGACGAATCTAATTTTCTTAACCGATCTAAAGCATTTTCCACTCTTTGTCGTGAAAAATTATGTTGTTCTATTAATAATTCTTCCACACTTTCAAAATTAATTTTTTTTGGCTTTCCAACTTTGTACTCCTTTCTCACGTCAGGATTTAAAAAAATCTTTTTTATCTGCTCCACTACTTCTGGATCTAATTGGATCTCTTTTTTTGCTACTGTAACATTATTATGTAATATATTTTCAAGAGATCCATATTTTTGAATTAAATCTAGGGCTGTTTTTTGGCCAATACCTTTAACTCCTGGGAAAAAATCTGTTCCAATCAAGATTGCCATTTCAATTAATTGTTCACGGTTTATTTTTAGACTTTCTAAAAATTTTGACAGTGATATATACTCAATATCTAATGTAACTGATGTATCTTTAACTTTTTTACTACGACTTATCGCAAAATTACGAACCAATCGTGCTCCCCCGAATAATAAGGTATCATAATCTTGAGAAGCACAAGCCCAAGCATCGCCACACTCAACCATATATGCAGACTGAGCTTCGCCTTCAGAACTGGCTTGAACAATAGGGATACCCATAGATTCAATTAATTTCTTACTTTCTTCAACCATATTATTATCTAGTTTAGAAGTAAGTTGAGCATACTTCTTAGCTTCTTTAAAATCCTCGTCGTCTTGAGCTTTAATCATTTTTTTTTCAGCCTCTTCTTTGATCTTTCTTCTTTCCCTAATTGTATCCAATTTTAACTCAGACGGTTCGCCATCAAAAACGTAAATAGGCTTAATATTATGTTCCAAAAAATTAATACTCCTATAGAACAACCCAGAGAGGTGTGATGTTACATTTCCTTGGTAATCCTTTAATGGAGTTCCATCTCGTTGACGAATTATTGCCAAAAACTGATATATTGTATTAAACGCATCAATAGCAATCTTTTTCTTGAAAAGATTTTCAAATGTTATAGATCGTTTGACTTCTTTCACTAATTCATTTATCTTTACGCCCATAGTTGTTCTTTTTCCTATTTTCACACCTTTAATATAATTATCTCGTACAAGTTATATAATTGCCACTAATATATTATATTATTTTTCGGTCTTCTTTTCAATTTAGATCCACAGATTTCACATCTTTTATTCAAATCTTCGGGGTTATATGTCTTATTACAAAATGGACAGTAAATCTCCCACAATATTTTTGTTTTAATCCCTTTCTTATATAATGACTCAAAAGGGATTTTTAGCTCCAAACATACATTCTCGATTGAATAATCATTACTATAAAGAATTACTTTTTCATTCCTTGTTTTTATGAGCTCCAGAGTTAACGCGATTAACTCTTTATCTACCTTAGAAAGCGCATTATAGTCACCAGTAACCGATGCTCTATTTTCAACATTCTGTAAGTACTTCTTCTGAGGAGTTTTTATGACCAATTTCTTATTATTTATAGCGGCGTGAATCCTATTTAAAATGTTTCGATTTTTGTCGTTATATTTACTCACTTCGATTTCTTCGATTATTGTAGGAATAGTAAAAATTTTACCGGGGATTAAATTAAAATCCAATCCTAATAAAAATATGTTTGTGTCGAAAACCGAAATTTGGGCTTTGTCCATCTTATTATTCCTCTGGACTATCATCCAAAGGTACTCTGACCGTTCCAATAATTTTCTTTCTTAAACGAGTGTAGTAACTTTTACTAAACCTAATAAACTTATTTTGAGAATTAGCTTTACGGATTCTGATTTTTGTATTAGGTGCTATTTTTTTAAAAGTTCTTTGTCCATCAATAACTATTTTTCCATCTAATCGAGGTCTTAAAAGCTGAATTTCAATCACAGAGTCAAGGCTAACTATTATCGGCTTTATTCCTGAACCAGCAAAACTATTTAATGGTGTGATTTGCATGATTTCCATTTTTGGATTTACAATTGCTCCTCCTGCACTTAAATTATAAGCTGTTGATCCTGTAGCTGTAGATATAATTACCCCATCAAGATAACTACGATTGAGAAAAACATTATTTATTCTTATGGAGATTTGGAGGACTTTAGAACTCTTGGATGATACAATCAATACTTCATTCAAGGCGTTATTCAATTTGATTTCTTCGGAATTCTTAACAATATAAGGAGAGATTTTATAACAGATTTCACATTTGTACTCCCCATTTAATACCTTCATGATGTCTTTAAAAACAGTTCTCTCATTTGATTCATCTAAAAAGCCAATTGACCCAATATTCACTCCCAATATTGGAGGGGGATCCTTTTGAGATAAGCCATCAGCAACTCGTAATATCGATCCATCTCCTCCAATCACTATAATGAATTTTATATTATCTGCGTTCATATCGGCTAAATCCATACCATTATGTGGAAGAATCTTAGGTGCAATTCTTGTCTCTAAATAGACTACTTCCCTCTTTTGTACTAAAAACTCAAAAACCCGTTTTGCTAGTTTGATGGCTCTTTCTGAATCCAAACGACACGCTAAAGCTATTGGTTTCTTTTCCATGGTTTCATGCCCTTTGAAATGAAATCCTACCTAATTTAAATATTGATCAAAAAAATAATGGTTTTACTGAAAAATAAAATTATTGATTACAGAATCTTCTACAAACTGACTCTATTTAACTTGTAAAAACTCTGTTAATCAGAGTTTTTCCGGCCAACTGCCAATATTCCACTTGAGTCGATGAAATTTTCTCAGGCTTTGCTGGGAGTTCTTTCAATTTCTT
>JBHLRJ010000120.1:0-12558 GCA_048882645.1 Candidatus Thorarchaeota archaeon | reverse complement strand
AAATCTTAATTACTGGAGGAGCTGGATTTATTGGTTCACATTTAGTGATAAATTGGTTGAAGGCAATAATCATAAAGTAACAATTTATGATAATTTAAGTGAACAGGTCCATAGAACAGGAGAAACTTCCCCCGATTACTTAAATAATAAGGCTGAATTTATAAAAGGATCTATAGGGGATTACAATAAAATTGAAGAGGTTATAAAGGAGCATGAAATAATTTTCCATTTAGCAGCAAGAGTGGGTGTTGGGCAATCAATGTATCAAATCAGTAATTATATGGACGACAATGTATTGGGGTTGGCTAATATGCTTAATATACTAGTCAATTCTAATCATAATGTGGAAAAAGTAATAATTGCTTCCTCAAATACGGTATATGGTGAGGGAAAAGCTTCTTGTGGAAACTGTGGGATCGCTTTTCCAGGATTTAGGGATAAAGCACAATTAGATAAGAAACAATGGGATTTGCAATGCCCAACATGCGGCAATCAAATGAAATCTCTTTTAACAGATGAGTTAACGCCATTAAATCCAAATTCGATTTATGCTTTATCTAAAAAAGTTCAAGAAGATATGAGTTTAAATGTTTGTCAAACATATGGTCTTAAATTGATTATATTAAGATTTTTTTTAGTTTACGGACCCAGACAAGCTCTTTCAAACCCCTATACAGGAGTATGTTCAATTTTTAGCTCCCAATTGCTACATGGGAATCCGCCTATAATATTTGAAGACGGTATGCAAACTAGAGATTTTGTATCTGTGGATGATGTATGCCGAGCACTAATTCTAGCTATGAATAATAGGAATAATAATAATGAAATATTCAATGTGGGAACAGGAATACCGATCAAGATAAAAGATGTAGCAGAAATTATCATAGAACTGCTTAATCCAAAACTAAAACCGATCTATAGTCAACAATATAGGGTTGGTGATATTCGACATTGTGTTGCTGATATTTCTAAGATTAAAAGTAAGCTAGGATTTACACCTCAATTATCTTTTAAAACGGGAATTGAAGAATTAGTAAATTGGATAAAAACTCAGGATGGAGTGATAGATAGAACAGAAGAAGCCATATCAGAATTAGAAGAAAAAGGATTATTAAAATAAATTTGAATTAGGTTAGAAGTGTATCATTAAAATGGAAAAAATTCTTATCACTGGAGCAAATGGTTTTATAGGATCACATCTAATTGATTTTTGTTTAAAAGAAGGTTTCCAAGTATATGGTTTAGACAGAAAAAATCAAACCTATCGAAATCTTTCCCATTATACAGATAAACTGGCGTTTTCTAAAGAGGATAAACAGGTATTTTTAGACAAATTTATTAAAATTCCTACTAATAATAAAAACCTAATCCTTCTTGAATGTGACATAAAGAATGCTTTTCTTCTTGAGAAAATTATTGTGGCTATTAAACCAGCCTACATTTTTCATTTCGCAGCACAGCCTTACATAATACCTTCTTGGGAGAATCCTGTTGATACAATTGAAACTAATGTAGTAGGGACAGTTAATGTATTCGAATCAATTAAAAAAAATAGATTAAAAACTAAAGTAATATTAGCATGTACCAGTACAGAATACGGTACATCAGCTGAAACAAATAAACCGCTTACAGAAGACACTCGATTATTACCTGTCCATCCCTATGGGATTAGTAAAGTAGCCGCTGAACTTCTAGCACGGCAATATTATTTAAATTTTGATATAGAATGTGTGAATCTTCGATTCTTTAATCAGACGGGTATCCGAAGAGTTAATGATGCTCCGTCGGATTTTATAAGGAAGTTGGTTCAAATAGAATTAGATTTAGTTGAACCGATTATTGAGGTGGGAAATCTAAATTCATATCGAGATTTTACAGATATACGTGATTCAACTAAAGCAATATGGTTGGCAGCGAATAAAGGAAAACCAGGTGAAACATATAATATTTGTTCAAATAGAAAGATTCAAATCCGTAGTATTTTAAATATCATTTTAAGTTACTCTAAAAAAAAAATTGAAATCGTAGAGAATATCGACCGAAAACTAAGAAAAAGAGATGAAGACATAATTATTGGCGATTTTTCTAAGATTAAAGAAGATTTAGGTTGGCAACCAACAATCTCTATTGAAGACACATTAGAAGAAATGTACAATTTCTGGACAGATTATTACAGAAAAGAAGGAAAAGGTTACGGCTAATAAAATTTTTTCTATCAAGATGTTAAAAAAAACTTAAAGATAAAGAAAAAAAAATTAATTCGTTACAATGCTACGTTTTTACATTCTCTTTGAGAGAATTAAAACAATTATACCTAGAATGGCTAAGGCTCCTCCCGCAGAACTTAAACTGATAGCAAGAGTTTGACCCAAATCATATGGTTTTTGGTTCAAGCCCATCTCATCCATAGCAAGTTGTGTAACTATGTCGTCTCTAAATTGTGGTAACCAAGTCAAAATTGCACCCATTTGAACTATATTCAAATCTCTATTCTGATCCATCAGTTTTACAATATTAGTACCATCAAAATCTTCATTAAGAAATTCTAGTTCTGCTTGATACCATCTATGGATTCCATTTATGGTAACTAATGAGAATTTGCTAGTTTCATCCCATAGTGATCTTGCTTGCCTAGGGAGTATCCCTGAGGGGTACATTAACCCAACTTCAAAATATGGTGGACCTTCAAGAGGAGGATCACGTAAACTAAGAAATCCATCGGGTAATAATACTCGTCTATAAATTGTACCATTAGCCCATTGTTCATAGAAAAGCACTGTTGCAAGCTGTAGTAGCGTTCTACCCGTCTCTAGGATGAGTAAATCCCCAATACGATCAGTTACAATAGTTCCTAACCACATAAGCAATGCCATTAATTCAATTGCACTAATACCAAACTCTGCGATCAATTCAGCTTGTAATGTCGTATTTAATAATGCTGCTCCGAACCAGATTAATATTCCATCACTGTGGACGAAAGTATTTGGATTTTCAGTATCCCAAAGACTAATGCATTTAGCAAGGGAAAGGCCAGTAGGGGTGGGTAAGCCAACTTCGAAATATGGTGCTCCTTTCCACTCAGGGTTAAGCATGCCAAGGAATCCCTCAGGAAGCACACTTTCTCCCCCAATAGTTCCATTTGCCCATTGTTCATAAAATGCTATAACAGCAACCTCAGGGATTGTCATTCCTGTTTCACCAAAAATAAATAGAGGAACTAAAGACGTTATAAAATTATTAAGCCATGTTCGAACAAGATTAATTTGATATCCTATGAGTCCAGTTTCGTTTACTATAAGCTCTTCAAGCGTATTATTTGTTACTGATCCTATCCAAACAAATAAACCATCCACATTAGTAAATGATACGGGATAAGAATCATCCCAGAGATCTATAGACGTGGTAATATTTATATCTGTAGACGTAGGAACTCCTGCTTCTAAACCTTTTGTGTCAGGAGGTAGACTTGGATAAAAAAGACTCAGATCAATTCCGTTACTGACAACAGTACCATTTGCCCATTGAGAATAAAATAAAATTTCCGCATACATTTCAATTGTCATCGGAAAGTATTGAGATTTTACAATACTATCCCACAGATAGTTCTTAATATATCCCGCCACAAGTTCAATTTGATTCCAAGTTACATTATAGAATAATCGCATGGTTGCATTTAATACCATATCTCCAAGTGTTGCATTTACAAACATCTCCATAAAGCCTAAAACTCCAAATCCAAGTTCTAAATCCGTAGTTAAGCCTGGTAGTGGTCCATTTCCTAATAATAGATATTTTTGGGCGTTCTCTGAAAAACTAAGGTTTAGTACATCTAAACCACCTTCTAAAATTCCATCCCAGTAATTTGAAATTCCCATCATTACAGGAGTCATTAACCAGTCAGAATAATTATCTTGGAATGTCGGGCTGTTGAAGAAGTGTTCTCTAGCGATAACAGTACCATTTATTGATACTGCAGCATTAAGGGTTCCATTAATAGCTTGGGCTGCTCCAGATCCATTGATTATGACAGGTAATTGAAGAACTGCTTCTGTTTTAAGTTCTTCTAGTATCTTAGGAGTACTAAATATAGGGAGCAGCCCTTCCAATTCATCGATAGCTTGATCTTTTGCTCCAGAAAGAACGTCTGGAGTTGCTAACGGAGGAATCTGATCCATTAATTCTGGAATGGCTTGGGCTTTTATTCCTAAAAGAGCCTCAGGAACTCCATTATAGACTTCATCGATAAGATAATCATTTGCTACGAGTCCGGTTGGTACTAATCCAGCACCAACTGCTAACATAACAATTCCTATTATTACTTTAGATTTTCTTGACATAATATATATTTAACATTTCTTCCTTTAAATTCTTTAATAAATTTATTTGTAAGTGCTTTACGTGTGTATTATTATTTCAAACTACGAAAATGGATTATATTAATCTAATCTTTTAGATATTTAATATCCAATTTTCTGTTTTTAGCTTTTTCTCCACCTAAAAATTATTATGAATATCTATGAAATATAAAAATCTTATTTCAAAAATGATTAAAAAATTAATCTCATGATTTAAGATAGAAATATAGAAGAATTTATTAGGTTTTAATGAATTTAAATTCTATGAGTTGCTTGATATCTTTAGTTAAGATAGTATTACAGTAGGGACATTTTACTTCGGTATTTTTCTTTAACTTTGAGATAATATTCTCCTTTAAGGATGCAGAACAATTTTCATTTGGACATACATTCAATTGTCCATATACTTCTCCTTCTTCTTTTTTCAGAGCACCAAGGATAATTTCAAAATTTTCTGCAGTTACTTTCTCAGAAATAGTATCCTTGTTTTTTTCAACGTAATCTTTGAGATATTCCGTTTTCGTGCTGATTGTTAAGCCAATTTTTTCTCCTACTTTATAATTATTTTTTTTACGAGAGAATTGTATGTTTCTTATTAAATCATTTACAACACGTTCGGCTAATAGTGAAGTATTGAGACTGATATCTAAGTAGATATTACAGTATTTTGATTCTCCTTTTACAAGGTTTTCAATTGATTTTACAGAGCTTTTGATCTCTAAATCTTTAACATTTCCTACTTTTTTGATGATTTCAGGAAACGATATTTTGGGCATTCCTTCTTTTGGTTGAATAATTAATTTTTTATTCGGCCACCGTAATCTAATTCGATTTTCATCTTTTAATGCACGAATAATTTCAATTAGATCTTTAGTAAATAGCATTTGATCTTCCAGATCTGAATCAATTTTATTCTCATCAACTTTAGCCCAATCTTGCAAATGAATGCTTTCTGTTTCTTCTAATCCTAATGAATTCATATATGGTTTGAAAAGCTTTAAATATATTTCCTCAGTCAGCATTGGATTAACTGGGGCTAAGAGGATTAATACATTTAATAGAACATCAAATAGAACCGCCATAATATTTGATTTGTCTGGATCATCTGAATAAATATCGAGTTTGTCTCGATTAAGCATAATATACCATCTACTAATTTCATTGATTATGAAATCTCTTAACTCACCAGTAATCCATGGGAGTTTATAATCATCTGATAATTCTGTTATCCTTTTAATTGTTGAATTCATTCTTGAAATCATCCATTTCTCTAACAATCCCAGAGAATCTTCATTAATTTCTACTTTTGAACGATCAAATCCCGCAAGGTTGAGTTTTTCACTTATATAAACATATACATTCCAAATTGTGTTTATGATTTTATAGGTGTCGGCATATTCTTTTACATTAAAATTAAAATCACGACCTGGTTGAGTAACTCCGATTGAATAAAATCGGAATGTTTCTATTCCCTTTATTTTTGAATAAGCCTTATTTCCCTTTAGTTCCTCCAATGTTCCTTCAATCAAGTGCTCAGGTAAGATCTGCGTACCTTTTGATTTGCTCATTTTCATTCTATCTCTTAAGGTCCATCCATGCATATAACATGCATCATAATTTTTCCGTCTGGAAGAGACCATCGCACTACAAATTAAAGTGTTAAACCACCCTCTTATTTGGTCTTTTCCTTCTAGTATAAAATCTGCGGGAGTCCAAGTATCATAATGACTTTCTCCATCATAAACTTCTTGTGCTGCCCAAACTACAGAACCAGAATCTAACCATACATCTAAAATGTCTGGTATTCTCCTTTTTGTACCTTTATTGCATTTTTTGCATTTCCAAGTAACTTCATCAATCCAAGGGCGATGCAAATCTTCAGGAACGCTTCCGGCAAGGTTTTTTAATTCTTCAGAAGATCCAATCACTGAGATATCACCACAATCTTCCTCATCACATATCCAAACACTTAATGGAATACCCCAAAAACGTTGTCTTGAGATACACCAATCTTTCAAAGAACTCAACCAACTTCTAAACCATCTACTTCCTGCCCAATCAGGTACCCAATAAATCTCATCATTCTTTTCTAATAATTCTGGGACTAAACTTTCAGTTTTAAAAAACCACTGATTAGTAGCCCGATATACTAATTTAGAATCACATCTCCAACAATGAGCATATTCGTGTTCTACATCGCTTGAATATATTAGAGTACCTTTTTTCCTTAATATTTCTAGAATCTCTGCATTTGCATCGAAAACGAACTTTCCTTCAAAGATACCAGCATCGCTTGTGTAAATCCCCCTGATATCAACAGGTGTAAAAACGGGAATTTTATTTGCTACTCCTACTTCAAAATCTTCAGGTCCATGACCTGGAGCAGAGTGGACTAATCCGACTCCTTCTGAAGCGGAAACATATTCCTCAGATAAGATTATAGAATGCACAGTATCACTTTCTTTTGCAAGTTCTTTTTGATAAGGGACTTCTTCTAGTAAAGGGTGTTCGTATTTCATTCCTTCTAAATCTTCACCAATATAACTTTCTACTATTTTGTACTTATATCCTAATTCTCCAGCAATTAGATGTACTATTGAAGCTTTTGATAAAATCCAGTACTCGTTGAGATCTTCGATTATCACTTTCGCATACTCTACAAAAGGATTTGCCATGATTGCTTCATTAGCAACTAGAGTCCACGGGGTGGTCGTCCATATTATAAAATAAGTGTCTTTCATATCTTTAGCTTTAATTTTAAGGAATAGACTTTCATCGATTATATTTTTATATTCATGTTCGTGTTTTGCGAGAGCTGTTGCGCATCTAGGACAGCAATTCAATGGTCTATAAAATTGATAGAGTAAGTCATTTTCCCATGCTTTTTTTAATGTCCACCATATTCCTTCAAGATAACTGTTTTTAAAGGTCACATATGGATTCTCCCAATCCCAGAAATAACACCCCAATCGTTTGAATTGCTCATTCATGATTTCCAAATTTTTTAAGGCATACTCTTTACAGCTTTGTATGAATTTGTCAACTCCATACTCAACAATTTGCTGTTTATTATTTATTCCTAACTCCTTTTCCATTTGAACTTCAATTGGTAACCCATGTGTGTCATAACCGGGAGTATCCGTTACTCTAAAACCCCGCATTCTTTTATATTTTATAAGGTAATCTTTAAGTACCTTATTCCACGCTGTTCCTATGTGAATTGATCCAGTAGTATATGGAGGCCCATCAATAAATCTCCAAGTTTCTTTCCCTTCCTCTTTTTTCCTGATCTTAGAATAGATGTTTTGCTCTTCCCAGAATTTCAATATTCTCTCTTCTAAATCGGGTAGATTCAACCTTTTATCTAATCTTTCCACGAGAATCATCTAGTTAAAAATGTGATTGTTTATAATAAGACGATCAAATTAAAAAATTTAATTAAAGCATCTTTAAACTTACAGATGTGAATTATTTATTGAAATTTAAAGAATTTTTCTGATTTAAAATAAGTTTAAAACGACATATTAATAAGCAGTATTTTCAAATATTTTATTATCTTAAGCAGAACCCACATTTACCAAATGATTTTATAGTCTGTTCCCAACAATGTTGATGATACGGGCGATTACAGTGAGGGCATTCTGCATGACAATTATCTTCTCCTGCAATCTTTTTAGAACATATCGGGCATTCTAATTTATGACAAATAACGCATGAAACAACTGATACTTCAAAAATCTTTTTTGAAATGAGGTTAAATAGATCAATTAAATAACTGAAAGGTGTCCATTCATTAAAAAAATCATCAAATGACGTATGAAGATCATTTTTTATCTTTTCATGAGCCTCAAGCTCGAATTCATTTAAAACCTTTATCTCGGGTATTTTCATTGGATATTCTTCTGGTAAGATAATTTGAAATTCAAAAGTAATATCTTCTGTCTTCATCTTTCCTTTCATCTCAACCTTTAAAGTTGTAGCAAGGGGATCATATACTATGTTGTTATAATGATCTTTTAACAAATCAATTTCAAAATTGATTCTAGAGTTTTTATCGACCAACCAAGATACTTCCCGAACTAATTCAACAGATTCAGATTCATTCTCAACCCAATTTTTATAAGAATTCAAGTTTATTATTGGAATCCTAATAATCTGCTGCAATTCTAAAGGTAATTCCACGATTGGAGGAGCAGGATATGTTTCTAAATTAATATCAATTGAATATTCTTTAAAACCGTATGTTAAAAGATTTACCCTTAATGTGGTTAAGTTTTCAGATATTTTTTCTGATTGATATTCACCTGCTATTTTTTTAATTTGTGATTCAATTTCTTTAAAGAAAGATAATTTCTTCTCTAACTCGTGTAAAATATCAACAATATGGTTTGGTTTTTGTGAATCCCAATTGTTTAAGGTAGTTAAAACCTTGAGGGGATTTCCCAATAGTTTTTCTACTTCTTCAGGAAATTGGATTATTGGTTGTTCTGGAAAAGTTGCAAAATTTAGATGAATCAAGAAAGTTTTAGCAAGTGTGACTGTAATATATACATTAATTTCTGCAGAGTTTTGACCCATTTGATCATATGCGTATTCTTGTTGGATTAATCCCAATTCCGTGTTAACAGCTACACTTAAATGTTTGTCATCTTCAAGGTATGGTTCTTTAATCGCTTTTGGTGCAAACTCATTAGTTTTTGTTGGCGAAAGTAGATCCACTTCTTCAACTTGGGATTTAGAGATTTTGCCATTGTAGAAAAAATCTTCACTCGAATCTTGAGGAATAACAAATTCTTCATATTGAAAATCAGGAGGATAAGCATCCAAATCGGGAGTAATATATTCCTCAGTTTCTAAGGGTTCATCCGACTTTTCAATTATATTCATAGATTCGAAAGCTTCTGCTACGATTTCTTCATTTTTCTGTAATTTTTCCTGAATTTTTGCTTTTAGTTCGTGGATAATATCAACTACCCTTGATTCAGATGTCCAGTTACGATATTTTATTAACTCAAAATCTCCCAATAAATCTTTTATTTCATCATGATAAATCATTTCAGGGGGTTTTTGAGGGAAATTCTCACTAAACTTAACTTCTAATTCATATTTTTTCTTCTGACTCTCCATTATGTATCCATATAAATGAGCTATATTTCCTGAGACCATCCAAAAAGAAAATTCTTTTGCTATTCTTTGAGCTTCTTTTAAAATTCTTTGTCTATCCAAGAAGGTATTCACATTTATAGAATTATTTTCTATATAAAATGAATAGGCTTTCTTCTTAAAAATATTTACAAATGAATCTTGAAATAAAATTAATTTACAATAGTTAGATATTGAATCTATTAATTTTACTGAATTCTATTGTAAATTATCTAAGTTTTTAGATAATATGTTTTTATTCTTTTTCTAAATTCTTCTGTTAAAACTTTATGAGTAAACTTCTGGATTTTAGGAAAAATATAAAACTTTAAAAAAAGAAGGACTATTTTGAGTAAATAGTTCTTAATACTAATAAAAGATTCTCCCTCGGTTCTTGGCTTAACTTTTATTGGTAGTTGTTTATATTTGTAAAATGGGACAATTTTGTAAAGCATTTCTTGAGTTACTGAATATTCAGATTCAAGTTCTAATTCCTGTAATAGTTTTAATGATAATGCTCTATAACCATTTGTAGGATCCGAAACTTTCTTATGAAAGAAAAGAAAATAGAAGGCAGTCATTAATTTAGAGCATAGTTTTCTCTTTGGTTGCATGTCATAGTAATATTTAAACCGGTTTCCAATAACAAAATCGATACTATCTTCTAATATTGGTTTGATGAAACTACTAATATCTTTAGGATCATGTTGTCCATCAGCATCCAGAATAACAGCAATGTCACACTTGTTATTTTTACAATAAGTTAACCCTGTATTTGTAGCAGCGCCATTTCCTCTATTTTTAGGGTGTTTTAAGAGAGTTACATCGTATTTTTTAGCAATTTTACTAGTTTTATCAATAGAACCATCATCAATAACAATTATTTCTAATTGATCAGAAATATTTTTAGGAATTTGTTCAAGTGTTTTTCCGATATTCAATTCTTCATTAAAAGCGGGTATTACTACACCAATTTTAATACTAGGAAAATTATAATTCATATTTTGGGAATCTGAGTATTTTTTTTGTAGCAAGATAAAAATTCATAGGTAGAAATGAGATGACTAATATAAGAGCTCCGATACATTGCAAAAGTAGCTACTATTATTAAACTTCAGTGAAATAATATTTTAAATTTTAATACTTGTTAAAATATTCCGTCATATAAAATCATTATTTATATCCACATAACTCCTTTTTATTGTGAATATAGATAAAGGGAGATACAATTAATTATTGGAAAAGGAAAGGGGATTAAGATGTACCACTTTAAAAATAGAATAACTTTAGTATTATCTATTATTAAATAACCATAAAAACAAGTCACTTGATTGGGAAATGAAATATCTGCATTTCATGGTGGGCCAATTTTATTCAAGAGAGTTTATTGAAGAAATTCAATCTAATTTTAAGGTTAACGACCATCACTTCATTATAATTAATTACGAGAATAAGACTCTTAACTTAGATCCAGAAAAATACCAAAATGTCAAATCTTTTACTTTTTCGAGCAAAGGCTTAAATGGATTCTTTACAAAAAATGATATTAAAATAAGAAAATTGATGAAAAAAGCAGAATATATTTTCATTCATTATTTGACTAAAGAAATGTCGAGAATATTATTTAAATTCATGGGAAAAGCCAAGTTAGCATGGATCATTTGGGGTGCTGATTTATATGAATATATCCCATTACAATTGTATGATCATTATACCTCTGAAATATTGGATCACAAGGAAAAATCTATACTTAAAACAATCTATTATTTTTTCAATCAGGTGATTCGTAAATCTGTAATTAAGCGTCTTGATTATGTTATATCGGCTCATAAAGGGGATATAAGGTTGTTCAAGAAATTCTTTAGAACTAAGGCTAAATGCTTTTATGAAAGTATTTATCCAAATCCCATTGATTTTGAAAAGTTAGATAAAAAAGTTGATTTTGTCGATGAGAAATATAATTTTAACAAAGATGGTTGCAAATTACTCTTGCTTGGTAATTCCGGAACTCCATCAAATAACCATCTTGATGTAATGATCCGTTTATCTAAAATGAAAGAACAAAATTTTAAAATAATCTGCCCGCTTTCCTATGGAACCCCGAATTATATTCAAAAAATTATCAAAAATGGTAAAAACCTTTTTGGAGATAGATTTATCACTCTACTCGAATTTCTGAATCCAAATATTTATTATCATATCCTAAATCAGATTGACATCGCAATCATGTACCACAATCGACAACAAGGTATGGGGAATATCCAAATTCTTTCATATTTAGGGAAGCCAATATGTATGAAAAAAACATCAGTATATTTTAATCTTTTAGAGAGAGGAGCCTTTGTTTTCTCGACGCAAGATCTAGAAAAATTGATCTTGGATAAAGTAGAATTTACTAAAGCGATGTCGATAAATAATAAAAAAATAGCTAGACAATATTTTTCGGTAAAATCAGCAACATCAGCAATAGAAAACGTACTTAATCTCTTAGAAGTTCAAAATACCAAATGAGGCTATGAAGGGTAAAGAATATATAGAATCTAAAGGTAAACATAGAAGCAGTGTAACTAAACCTATAAAAATCTAATCTCTATCCGCCCATTGAAGATTTTTTTAACCAATTAAAAGTTCTTTTTATTCCATCCTCAATGCTAGTTAGATTTACATCTACTAAATTTTTCAATTTATTAATGTCAAGTACTATATAAGGAATATCAACTTGCCTTGCATCCTTATACTCTAATTGAAAGTTTCCTATTTCCTTTTGTATAATTTTTAAGAGATCATTAATGGAATATCCTATTCCTGACCCAACATTTATAATTTCGTTCTGAATTTTTTTTTCGATTAAATTAACAACAATTTTTACAAGATCTTTAATATAGATGTAATCACGAACAACTGACCCGTCACCCCAAATTTCCACAAGTTCATTATCTACAACTTTTTTGAGTATCACATTTATTAATCCTTGTTTTGGATTATTATGGTATTCCCCAAAGGGATTTGAAACTCTCAAAATTAAATAATTTAGTCCATATAAATAGTTAAAAAGATGTAA
>JBHLRJ010000119.1:0-12778 GCA_048882645.1 Candidatus Thorarchaeota archaeon | reverse complement strand
AACTTTTTTAAAGTATTTGTTCACTAACATAAAAATCTGTTTTATTTATTAAAATAATTGTTAAAAAGCCAAATTAATAAAGGTAAATTGAGATGAAAAATAAAGATAATAAAAATGATTATCCTGAAAAAAACAAAAAAGATTCAAATGAGTATTTAGAAAAAGATAATAATGTATTTACTTTAAAGGTAGAAGATGAACCATCTGAAGAAGACATTTCATATTTAAATTTAGGTGAACTTTTTGATAAAACTTTTAAATATTCTCAAAAAGAATACACAAAAGATAACAACTCTTCTGTTGATTCAACAGTTAATCTTAATAGATTGAGTGAAAATAATCAGATGAAAGAAACTGCTACATTAAATCCAAAATTTTCTAATCATATCGAAAAATTCGATAATCCTAATGAAAATTCCATTAATAACCAAAAACGTAATATAAATAATGATTCAATTGATAATTTTGTTCATAAAAATGATTTTGATTCAAATTATAGAAAAAAAAATAAGGAATTAAAAGAAAAAATTGTTGAATACAATGACAGATATCGAGTATTAGAAAAGAGAATAACAGAATATGAAGAAAAAACCTCTGAATTAATACAAAAGAGAGAGGAGTATGACGGTTCCATAAAAAATTATGAAGATAAAAATAGATTATTGGATGAAAGGAATGAAGAGATTTCAATTCAAATAAGAAAATTACAGGAAGCTAGAGAAAAAATAATGGAGCTAAGTAAACAGATCGAGGAAAAGAAGATTGATTTGGGGAAAAGGGAATCTAATTTAAAAAAAACAGAGAAAGATTTAGAAAAGATTAAATTTGACCTTGAAAAAAGTAAATTAGAATTTGAAAAGAATAAACTAGAATTTGAAATTGGAAAATCAAATTTGGAATCTGAAATAGGGGAATCAGATATCGCTAGTATTTTAAGAAAGGGTGAAGAAACCAAACAACCTATAGAGAGAGAAA
The DNA here is from genome assembly GCA_048882645.1 of Candidatus Thorarchaeota archaeon. Classification (GTDB taxonomy): domain Archaea; phylum Asgardarchaeota; class Lokiarchaeia; order Sigyniarchaeales; family SOKP01; genus Loki-b32. The sequence goes on along the minus strand of JBHLRJ010000119.1, from coordinate 11,803 downwards.
GAAAAAGAAAAAGTGGAAAAGGGGAAATTTTACAAGATCTAATGTTAAATTTATCACAGACTGGAAATTTTAAATCTTGCTTTTTAATAGATGGGAAAGGTATGCTAATTTCGGAATACTCACAAGTTCAACTAGATCCTATTGCAATTGGAGCAATGTTTTCCCTAATTTATACAGCCATATTAAGAGCTATTAAAATTCTTAATTTATATGAATTAGAATATTTTAAGATCTCATCTATTAATGGAGAATTTATTCTTAAAAATATCAATATTTTAAATTATGAAAGAAATTTTATACTTTTAGCATATTATGATGATTCTAATTCAACTTTACCCGATTCTAAGCAAATTTTAGATAAGAAAATTATTAAAAAAATTCTAAAAAATGTTAAAAAAGATTTTTATGAGCTTGGGACTGGAAGTAAAAGTTCTAGTATTTTTGAAAATCTCAATGATAGGATTAATTTTTTAAAGAAAAAATATACAATTCCTCATGAAGAACTAGAAATAGCAAGAGTACATTTATTAAATGAAACCTCTGTAAAAATAAAGGATTTATTTGAAAAGTAAATAAATAGACTAATTTCTTTAAAAAATATAATAAATAATGAAAAAATTTATAGAAATTAAAAGTTCATATTAGGAAGTATTTTAGAGTGAATCATCAAGGTGATAATTATAACTCAAAAAAATGCTTTGGAAAAAGAAGAAAAAAAAGAAATGGAACGATATGAGCAAGAAACAGGTAAAAAAGCCATATGGCGTGGAAATATAACTGAAGGATATAAAAAATGGAAACGGGGAGAAGAAATTTATGGTAAAGACAAAAAAGGGATTGGCATCTTAGTCTCTGAACAAACAAAGTCTAAATGGGAGAAATTTGCTGATGAAAATAATTATTCTACTATTTCCAAGTTGATTAGAAAAGCAGTGGATTTTTATATTGAATTTAAATCAAAAGAACATCTCTTGAGCAACAGGTCAAAAGTTTCACATGATTTAAAAGAACCCTTAACTGTCATAGAGGGATTTTCTCATTTAATACTTGAAAATGAATCAGATAATTTGAAACTCGATACTATTCTAAAAATAAAAGAAATTTACTCTCAGAGCCTGCTCCTTGAAAATAAAATAGATAACTTTCTTAGCAATAACAAACTTCAAACTTCTCAATATGATATTTTAATAATTGAAGATGACATAGCAACAATTACAGTTTTAACAAATTTTTTTGAGACTCGAGGATATTCATGCTTAGGAATATCTAGTGGAATTCAGGGATTAAATGAATTAAAAAAATCTTGTCCAAAAATAGTTTTATTAGATATTATTTTACCTGACATAAATGGATATGAAATCTGTAGAAAAATTAAATCGGATGAGAGACTTAAAGATATTCCAGTTTATTATATAACAGCGATGCCGGAATCAGAGGTAATTGGAAAAGTAAAAGAAACAGGAGCAGAGGGATATCTTTTAAAGCCATTTAAATTTGGTAAGTTTCATGTTTTATTTAACTATTTATGACGTATATTGTTCTTGCTAAGTAGTTCTTTCTTAAGTTTTAATCGGTAAACTGACAATGAAGGTTGAACCTTTATTTCTTCCTTTTGATTCGACCCAAATTTTCCCATTATGAGCAGCTACAATTTCCCTTGATATATATAATCCTAATCCTGATCCTTCAGTATTTAAATTTATTCCTTTCCCATACCTTTCGATCTTTCCAAACTTTTGAAAAATTAAAGTCATTTCTTTTCTGGTAAATCCTACTCCTGTATCTTTAATTTTGATATCAATAAATTTCTTCTGCTTTTCTAAACTAAGGGAGATTAAACCAAACGGGGGTGTATTTTTTATAGCATTCATTAAAATATTTAATATTACTTGCCTAATCCTGAAATGATCAATTTTTAAATAAATCTCATTAAAGAGTTCATGTTTTATTGTTAAATTCCTTTTATCTGCAATATACTTTAGTTCATCAATGCATTCTAAGATAATTTTCACTATATCCTCCTTTTCCAGCATTAAATCCAATTTTTTAGATTCGATGCGAGAAACATCCAATAAGTTATCAATTAAAAATTCTAATCTTTTTCCTCCATTATTTATTATATGGATTAATGATTCAGCTCTATTATCAATTTTTCCTTTCAATAATTCTAATAAAATTTGAGATGAATTAGATATAGAAACTAAAGGGGTTCTCAGCTCGTGAGATATTCTATGAATAAAATCTGTTTTTATCTGATCGAGTTCTTTTAATTTAATATTTTCCTGTGTAATCATTTCCTCTGCTTTTTTTTTCTCTGTTATGTCCCGAATTAAGCCGCAAAAACCTATCTTATTACCTTCTGAATCATATCTTAAATATGCTGAAGAATCAACAAATATCTTCTTTCCATTCATAGATTTAATTTCAAATTCAATACTACTTTGAGGAATCTCAGTTTCGAAGATATTATTAAAGAGTTGAATAACATTATCTAAATTTTCTTCACTAATAAAATGAGAAAAATTCTTATCTACAACTTCAACTTTAGGGAATTTTACAATTTTATAAAAATTATCATTACAAAAAGTGAAATTTCCATTTAAATCCACTTCAAAATACCCTTCTTTAATGTTTTCAAGTATACTTCGATATTTTTCCTCAGATTCTTTTAATTTTCGCTCTGCTGATTTATATTCGGTAACATCACGAATATATTCAATTACTCCATCTACAATCCCTGTTCCTTCATCAAATAGAGGAAAAGTTTGAATTTCTAAAACTCCAAGAACTTCTTTTCTACTTCCTTTTCTTAAAATAGTTTTTAAAATAGGTTCATTTGTTTCATATATTTTAGCACAAAGACAATCTTCACATGGCTCTTTTCTATTTTGATATACTTGATAACATTTCTTCCCTCTAATAGGTACCATATGTGGATACCACTTTTCCATTGTGGGGTTTATTCTTATAATATTATAATTCTTATCAATTATACAGATACCATCTTGAATGCTAGAAAAAATATTTGATAAAAATCTTTCATTTTTTAACAACGATTCTTCTGCCTTTTTATGCACGGTAATATCTTTGGTATGGACTAGCACTAAATCTGGGGGTACAAAAGCATATGTTACTTCAAAGTACTTTTCTTTTTGAGTAGTGTGGAGTATATAATTCATTTCTTTAGATATTGAAATTTCTTCATTTATACACCTATATAAATCGTTTAAAACTGTAGGATTATCATTATATAATTCACTTGCTCTTACTCCTAAAAGATTATTTACACCTCCATTTGTTATTTTATAAGCAGCGTCATTATAATCAACTAGAGTCAACTCGTTGTTTATTTTCTTCCATACATACGTAGCTAATGGAAGATGCTTAAATAAACTTCTAAATTTCTCTTCAGATCTTTTTAAATCTTTTTCTGCTTTTTTCTGATTCGTAATATCAACGATAAACGCAAAAGCTCCTTTAAATTTTCCTTGTTCATCCATAATAGGAGCTGCTCTTAATAGAGTATAAACAGTACTTCCATTTTTATGAAGAAATTTAAATTCTCTTTCTATATTTAGGCCAATTTTTTCTTGCATCTGGAGATCTTGTATAACAAGTTCCTTACTATTATTATCCATGAAATTAAATAATGATGTTCCTATCATCTCTTTAATCTCATACCCAAGAATTTTTGCCATCTGTGGATTTACAAGTGTAGTATTTTTCTCAGAATTAATAACCCAAACCCCCACTAGAGTATCTTCTATTAATTGGCGATATTTCTTTTCTGACTCTTTCAATCTTTGCTCTGTTACTTTCCGTGTAGTTATATCCTTAAAAACTTCTACTATTCCAAGAAGGTCCCCATTCGCATTCCGAAAGGGTGTTGCCACCAAAATACAAGCAATTTCTTTACCATCCTGGCGTTTTTTGATCACTTCAGTATCAATTGATTCCTCATCTTTTAATATACAGTTCAACGTACACTCGGGTGTATGGCATTTTGGATGTGGAAATTGTTCATAACATTTAAGACCCTTTAATTCAGATTCATTCGCTCCAGTAAGTTCAATAAAAGCCCGATTCATTTTAAGAACATTGAACTCTTTATCTATCACTCGTATTCCATTTCCCGTGGCATTAAAAATGGTAGCAAGTTCTACTTGGGTATGCTTAATTGCTTTCAGTGCTCTTTTTTTTTCTGTTACATCAATCCAGATACTTAAGTCTGCGGGTTTTCCTTTATAAGAGATCGTTTTAGAATATTGATCAAGCCATTTTACTCCACCTGATTTAGTAATAATTCTATATTCATAATTAATCACAACGTTTTTTTCTCCTAATTGTTTTTTTTTTGCTTGTTCGATTGCAAATAATAAATCTTCAGGATGTATAATCCCAGTGATATCATTAATGGTCCAATTTTGCATTTCTTGGATAGAATATTCGTTTATTTTGGATGCACCTTCATTAATATACTTAAGATTATTATCTTGAAGGATTCCTATACCCATAATTGATTGTTGAGTGATAACTTTGAACTTTTCTTCAGACTCTTTTAATTTTAATTCTAATTTATTAGTTAATCCTTTAAGACGTGCTTTCATTTATATCCCCTATATTAGATACATAAAAAGGATTAATACCATAAAATTATATGATATTATCGATATAAAATAAAGAAAAAGAAATTTGTATTTAAACCTTTGTTCAAATCTGTCAAAATTTAAGACAAAAAGCTTTGTAATCCTGTAATCACTCCAACATTCCAAAGATAAGTCAATCCGGTTTTAAAATCGAAATGTGGGAAAAGCTTCCTAACAAAAGTATCCCAGTCCATTAACTTTTTAATCTTTATTTTTTTGTAAGATATCTTGCTCTAATAGAATAAGGTTATGATATATCCTAACAATTAAACAAAAACATTAACTTAAGATATAACTAAGGTTTACCATAAATATATCAAAATATCATATTATTGATTAGTGATCATCATAAAACCAATTAATAAATTTAAAACATACAAGTTTGATGCGGCACCGTTCTTTTTCTTTATAGATATTTTTCCCGCCAATTATTCTAATGAAAAAAAACCTAATTTAGTCAATCTAGTAAACTCAATAAAAAGAAATCCAATTATGCCATTACCAATGAGAGTTGATCGTGTATTTAATGGTGAAAGATCCGTATTAATCCGCCCGCAAGAACCCGTGTCTTTCCCAATCACTGAAGATATTACGGCAATAATTAACCCCCTCCCGTTTCTTCAATTTGGATTTGAAAAATTAATATATTTTACAGAAGTTCGTGCCCGTGAGGCTTTTTTACTATCGACTCCACCTAATCACGTTATAAAATGGTGGGATCTTACAAAGTTTCTTTATGGAAGCGTTCCTACATTAGAGGAAGATTTTTCAGCTTTCCTAAGAGCATATTTACACACTATGGCTAGAGCTCATCTTCTTGATGAGGATCTTACAAAAGCTGCTATAGATTACACTCGAATAATTATTGATCTCTGTCGCAAAAGAATTGATCAAAATTCTATTATAATTCAAGTGAAAGGTAAACAACATAATGTACAGATGTTTAAAGTAAAGGATGCAAAATATTATAAAAAATTTAAAAAGATTGAAGAAACGCAATATCATCCGGAATTGATAGATATTGAATTATGTGATTTATCAGAAATTGGTTTTCCAAAGCTTGAAACTGATCGTAGCACGTTTGTTCAAGATTTAAACACTAAGGAGATAAAATATATTCCTATTCTCTTTTATGATGATCTACTTGAATGTATGCTCCAGAATGCAAAAAGTCTTAAAGATAACGATGGAGAATTATTGGATCCTTCAATCCTCTTTGATAATGAGATTGTTCTTACCAAAAAAGCCGATCAATTAGAAGAACTTAATATTGAGAACTATTCTTGGTGGGATAGTTTTGAGAATATTGATCTAGCCTTAATTACAGATTCTCTTAGAAAAACTCAAATAGAATTTATTCAGACTTTAGAGATTGAAAATAAAGAAAGAATATCTTAAATTAAAACAGACTCTGTTTGAGCTTAATCAAATATGTCGCACTAGATAAGAAATTTCTTCAAGTTTTTTGATCGTTTAACTCGTTAATAAACAATCTTAAAAAAAATGATTATTTATCTTTGTTTTAAGAATATAAGAGAAGACAATAACAATTTTATAGATGTTATATAAGAAAGAAAGACCAGCAATACTAATGTTTCAAGACGGTCGCTATTTTCAAGGAATAGGATTCGGAGCGACTAAAAAAATCGGAGGAGAAATTGTCTTTACAACCATAACAGGTGCTGGCTACAATGAAACATTGACTGATCCCTCTTACCAAGGGCAAATCGTAGTAATGACTCATCCACTTGTTGGAAATTACGGCGTTCCAGCTTGGGAAAAAGACGAATGTGGTATTCATAAGTATTTTGAATCTGATTCAATTAAAGTTAGTGGATTTGTAGTAAATGAATGCTGTAAAAATCCTAGCCATTATCAAAGTGTTAAAACTTTAAATGAATTCTTACTTGAAGAAAACGTTCCTGGAATTGAGTGGATCGATACTCGAGCAATAACTAAAATAATAAGAGAAGAAGGTGTTCAAGTTGGATTACTTGCCGTTTTTAATCCTGGTGAAAAACCTAATATAGAACAATTAAAAGAAGAAGTGAAAAAAGTTGAGGATCCTAACCTTAGAGATTTAGTAAGCGAAGTTTCAACCAAAGAAGTTAAGATATACACCCCTCAAAATCCAAAAGGACGAGTAGTCGTGTTAGATTGTGGCGTAAAACTTAATATCTTAAGAAATTTTATAATGAGAGGATTGGAAATTATCTTGGTACCGTATAATTATGATTTTGAGAAAATAAAAGCTTATAATCCTAACGGAGTGTTCATTTCAAATGGCCCAGGAGATCCTGACATGTGTATTAAGGCAATAGAAGTATGTAGGCAGCTAATTCAGAATAATATCCCAACCTTTGGTATTTGTTTAGGAAATCAAATCCTCGGAATAGCAGCGGGAGGTCATAAGTATAAATTAAAATATGGACATAGAGGGGGAAATAAAACTGTAATAGATACTCGTACAAAAAAATGTTATATAACTTCTCAAAATCATGGTTTTTGTGTTAGAGATTTTGAAAAGAATGGTTTTAAAGAATTTTTACAAAACGTAGATGATAGTTCAAATGAAGGTATAATACATGAAAGTAAACCTATCATAGCAGTTCAATTTCATCCAGAGGCGTCACCTGGACCTTTGGATTCTCTTTATTTGTTTGATAAATTCATAGAATTAATGGAGTTATAACCAATGCCCTTAGACAAAACCATAACAAAAGCTTTGGTACTTGGATCTGGTGGGATCCGTATCGGTCAAGCGGGGGAATTTGATTATTCTGGAAGTCAGGTCTTAAAAGCTCTTAAAGAAGAGGGAATCATAACAATTTTAATTAACCCAAATATTGCTACAATACAAACCGACCCAGAATTTTCTGATGGGGTCTACTTATTACCTATAAATGTTAAATATGTTGAAGAGGTTATAAGAAAAGAGAAACCAGATGGTATTTTATTAGCATTTGGAGGTCAAACCGCCTTAAACGTAGGAGTAGAACTAAAGGAGGAAGGGATTTTAGAAACGTATGGTGTAAGAGTACTTGGAACACCAATTGAAGCTATAGAAGCTACTGAAGATAGAGATTTATTTGTCAAAGCAATGGAAAAATCGAATGTCAAAGTTTGTAAAAGCCAAGCTGTTAATTCATATATAGAGGCACTAAATGCTGTTAAAGAGATTGGTTTTCCTTGTATGATTCGAGTTGCATATACTTTAGGAGGTAGGGGTTCTGGGATTGTTAACAATATGAAGGAATTCGAAAGAATGGCGAAGAAAGGATTGGCTCAATCAAGGATTAATCAAATTCTTATTGAAGAAAGCATATGGGGTTGGAAGGAAATTGAATATGAAGTAGTGAGAGATTCCAAAGATAATTGTTTCATTAATTGTAACATGGAAAACTTTGATCCTGTTGGTCTTCATACAGGAGAGTCAATTGTTATCAGTCCAAGCCAAACTCTGACAAATGAAGAATATCATATGCTCCGGTCAGCTTCAATCAGAGTTATACGGAACCTAGGGATAATTGGAGAATGCAATATTCAGTACGGATTAGATCCCTTTTCAAAAGAGTTTAGGGCAATTGAAGTAAATGCTCGACTTTCAAGATCCTCAGCACTTGCATCCAAAGCCACTGGATATCCACTAGCATATATCGCTGCCAAGTTAGCAATTGGATATACATTATCAGAATTAAAGAACAAGATTACAGGAGTTACTACTGCTTGTTTTGAACCTGCATTAGATTACTTAGTACTTAAATTCCCAAGGTGGGATTTAACAAAATTTCAAAAAGTGGACAGACGAATTGGTTCACAGATGAAAAGCGTAGGCGAAGTAATGGCCATCGGTAGAACATTTGAAGAAGTAATGCAAAAAGCTATTAGAATGCTTGATATAGGCATGAAAGGTTTTGTAGTAAATGACTTGAAGCCTCTTGAAGATATTAATGAATTAAAATATGCTATAAGAAATCCTACAGACTTAAGAGTTTTTCGAATTGCTGAGGCATTGAAAAAAGGAATCTCAATTGAAGAAATCTATCGATTATCAAGAGTGGATAAATGGTTTTTATATAAATTGAAAAATATTATTGATATCGAACGTCAACTTCAAGATCTAGACTTATTAGAGACGACTAAGATTGAAAAAAAATACTGGTTAGAAAGAGCTAAAAGATATGGTTTTTCTGATGGGCAAATTGCGAGCATCATGAAAGTCGATACTATATTTATTAGACAAATGAGAAGACGGTTAGGAATTCAACCATATGTGAAAAGAATTGATACATTAGCCGCTGAATGGCCTGCAATCACTAATTATTTATATCTTACTTATAATGCTTCGGAACATGATATTGATTTTGAAAAAGAGAATAGTTCAAATCTTAGAAAAGTAATAATCATCGGATCGGGCGTGTATAGAATTGGTTCTTCAGTCGAGTTCGATTGGGGGACAGTTAATTGCTTATGGGGTCTGAAAAAGCAAGGATTCGATCAAACCATTCTTGTTAACTATAATCCCGAAACTGTTAGCACAGATACAGAAACAGCTTTTAAGCTTTACTTTGAGGAGATCTCGGGCGAACGAGTGCTCGATATCTGTGAATTGGAAAAGGCGGATGGAATAGTTGTATCTGTTGGCGGCCAAATTGCTCAAAATCTAGCAAATAAGTTTTCTAAATATTCAGAGTTCTTTCGGAAGGTTAATTTAAATATCCTAGGTACACATGGTACAAGGATTGATATGGCTGAAGATCGTTCAAAATTTAGTCAATTGTTGGATCAATTAAATATAAAACAACCTCAATGGAGTATCCTCACTAGCAAAGAGTCCGCTCTTAATTTTGCTAGAGAGGTTGGCTATCCTGTACTGGTCAGACCCTCTTATGTCTTGAGTGGTGCGGCTATGAGAGTATCGTACGAGGAAGAAACCTTAAAATATACACTTGATTTAGCTGCCTCTGTTTCACAAGAATTTCCAGTAGTAATTACTAAATTCTTTACTGATTCTAGAGAGGTAGAATGTGACGGAGTTTGTGACGGTGAAAATGTATTTATTGGGGCAATAGTGGAACATATAGAGAATGCCGGAATTCACTCGGGAGATGCAACTATGTCAATAGGGTATTATACAATAACAGAGGAGGTTATTAAAACAATTGAGGAATATACAAGAAAAATTGCCTTAGCATTGAAAATAAGAGGACCTTTCAATGTGCAATACCTTGTTAAACATGGAGAAGTGTTAGTTATTGAATGTAACCTTAGAACCAGCCGAAGTATGCCCTTTGTTTCAAAAACTCGGGGTATTAACTTAATGAGACTTGCCGCCGAAGTGTTTAGTGGGAAGAAAATCCCTAAAAGACTTCTTAATCTTCCTTATGGGAACTATGTAGCTGTTAAAGCTCCCATGTTTTCTTTTATGAGATTAGATAAAGCAGATTTTAGGCTTGGCGTTGAGATGGCAAGTACAGGTGAAATCGCTTGTATTGGTGAGGACTTTCCAGATGCGCTGATTAAATCTTTAGAAGCAACAGAAATTGACATTCCAAGCGAAGGTGGAAATGTACTAATTTCTGTAGGCGGAGATAAGTTAAAGAAACAAGTAATTCCTCTCGCTAAAAAATTAAGTGATCTGGGTTATAATATTTTTGCCACAGAGGATACGTCAATAGTTTTGAAAGAGAATGGAATTCAAGCAGTGAGGCTGTACAAAGTACATGAATACGGAAAAGAACCTAATATAATGGAATGTTTACAAGAAGGACGGATTGATATGGTAATAAACATTCCTTTACCAACAACAGTAGAAGATAAATTTAAAACAATTATTGAAGATGAATACAAAATTAGAAGGATGGCAGTAGATTATAACATTCCCGTAATTATTAATCTAGAACTCGCTAAAGCTATTATCGATGCCATTGAAGATATTCGAATGAAAAAAATAAAAATTAAATCTCTTAATGAGTACCATAAAACATTAAGAGAAATTTATTGGTAGATCATTTTGAGGATCTACCTTTGAATAGCGCTATTAAAAATGTTAAAACTCCGAATATAAGCATATTAACAAGTCCAATTATTAAAACCTGAATAATTCCATCTGTCATCGAACATGCAAAACAGTAGTAATTTAAATTTGAAATATCGATGAGAAATACGATAATAAATAACAAGATACAAATAATCGAAGTTAGATACCATCCTGCAAGAGCTTTAACTATAGATCCTCCAAAGAGTCCTGCAACAATTGAAGCAATTGAGAGAGAGATAACAAAACCAATATAAAATATTTTAAATCCTATACCAGTTGAAGCAATGCTCCTTCCAACCGCTTCCCATGGAAACATCCCCATTGGATAAACTAATTCTAGAATTACATGTGTTGGACTTTGTTTTATACGAGCAATTTGTAAATCTAGTAAATCTGCAACACCATAACCTATTATCCAAAATAAAAAATTCAAAACAAAAAAAATGAGAAGGCTAAAAATAAAAGCTCTAAACCAACTTGTTTTCAACTTGAGCCACCCTTTTTTGAGGTTTTTAATAAAATGATATTTTTTATATTCATTATAGAGTTGTCTGGTATATAAAGGTTTCCGCGGATTAGAAGAAGAGAACTTTTGTACTCTTTATTATTTTAATATTAATAGAAATCTTGAAAAATATTGATAGTATATCATAATTTATTGTATAACCAACCTTTGAAAAGGAACTAATCTGAAAAACTTACATAGGTGTTAAATTAATTTATTATCGTGGATACATTCTCGTTCGGTTGAAAATCATAGGGACTCAATGGCAAGTAGCCGAAAAGCTAAAAAAATTAAAATCTAGCGAACCAAATGAAGATTGGAAAGTAACTTATGCTACACCCGTTTATGGTGGATGGGATTTATTGATTGAATGCAAATTTACAAATCTTGAAGATTTAGATAAAATATTAACATTTTGTAGAACTGACAAAGATTTATCTGTATGGATTGAAGCGACGACAACACTAATAAGCACGAAAAGAACATATCCCGGGTAGATAAAATAGAGTATTTAAGTAAAATAAGGAGTTAAAAAGAATTAAAGCTTAGTTCTGATTTAGAAATTTAAAATAAGTTTCTTTTATTTTAGAATGAAATTTTTCAGGTTGGATC
>JBHLRJ010000118.1:0-12814 GCA_048882645.1 Candidatus Thorarchaeota archaeon | reverse complement strand
TATCTTAAATTCGAAATAACAAGTTCACATCTCAGAATATAGTTTTATACTTTTGTAAGATAGAACTAATATTAAAATTGAGTACCTTTTATAAAGGGAAATATCTAATATTAAATCACATTTATTTTAATATTCATTACAAAAAAGATGATCTTATATGAATGAAAATGAATCTGGAAAAATTTCTTTAAGGATGAGATTAGCTTTTGCTTGCGGAGAAGTAGGTGATAATATGGCATTAAACACCTTTACTTTTTTAATTTTTACTTTTTACTTCACTGTTGTGGGAATCCCTGCTCCTCTTATGAGTTTAGGATTTATTTTTTGGGCAATATGGAATGCTATTAATGATCCTTTAATCGGTTATCTTTCTGATAGAACGAAAAGTAGATGGGGACGAAGAATTCCATGGATGATAGGTGCTACAATTCCTCTAGCTATTCTAATGATCTTATTATTTACTCCACCAGGTACTTTTCTTTCGAATCAATCGGTTTTCGCTTATTTCCTTGTTATTCTGATTCTATTTGACTTTGCCTATACCGCTTTTAACTTAAATTATAATGCTCTATTTTCTGAAATGTTCGTTGATATGAGGGTGCGTAGTTCAACAGGCAGAATCCGTATAATATTTGTTCTTCTAGCGACTATGTTTGCTTTAACCTTTCCGACATTAGTAATTGATGATATAACAAATAGCAATCCTGCAAATGTTAGTACAACTATGGTTCAATATCTAATAACCGGAATTGTAGCAGGGATCGTCATATTTGTTTTTTACTTCATAATACTAAAATGGGGTGTTAAAGATCCAAAACATCTTTCAAAAGATGCAGAAAGTGCGATGCCATTTGTAAAAACTATTAAGTTTACTTTCAAGCATAAATCATTTTTATGGTTTTTATTTCCAGCATTGGGTACTTGGCTTGTAATTAACATATTACCAACGTTGGCTCCTCTTTTCTTTACATATGCAATCACAATAAACGGAGAGAGTATTCCAACAGAATTGATTGGGATACTACTTTTAATTACTTTTCTTGTTGCTGCTGCTTCAACACCGTTATGGGAATTGATAAGAGTTAAAAAGGGGGCTCGATTTTGTGGGTTAATAGGAATTACACTATGGCTAGTATCAGTTGTGCTTTTCGCATATTCGGTTGATTTTTGGATGGCTTTAATATTCATGATTTTCTTTGGTATAGGTTTGGGAGGTGGACTTTATTTTTACGACCAATGCATTGCAGAAATTATTGATGAAGATGAAATCACGTACGGAGTAAGGCGTTCTGGTATATACTACGCTGTTCTCAATTTTCTCATTAGATTATCGATGATCCTTAATTTCGTCATTATCGGATTAGTCTTTACTGCAAGAGATTGGATGAATTATAAACCAAATCCCGGTGTAGATGTTATTGCGGGTCTTAGAATTTTAATGGGAATTTATCCTGCTATAGTTCTAGGACTTTCATTAATAGGCATGTATTTTTATCCAATTAAAGGAGAAAGGCTAAGAGAAAATAGGAAGCGACTAACAGAGTTGCATAATAAAAAAAGAACTAGTCTTGTTTAATCAATATTTAATATTTATTCAATTCTTAAAATTATGTTAAAATAATTATATTTTTTTTTAATATAATTATAAAAATCTAAGGATCCATAAGTTTGTAATAATACAACTGTCTATAATATCAAATATATATGAAAAATCAAGATGATCTTCAGCTAATGTAATTATATCACAAATATCCTAATTAAACTTTCAAGTAAAGATTTTCTAATGGTTATTTCGTCGATCTTGGTTTTTATGTTTTTTAATATCCTCTTTAATGAATTCTTGAAACACACTGTTGTCATCATCAATAAATTCCCAAAATTCATCATAAATTTCTTTTAGAGTTAATTTTTTACTTTGGTATATTATTTTCTCTGAATTCTGCCTTTTGTTTGGATTATTTTGATTATATGTGTATTCGAGGTAATTTCCCTCAAGGATTAAATTATTAAAAAGCTCCTTATCACTTCTTATACGATTCCGAGACGCTGGTATGGGATTCATATCCAAATTTTTCTCAAATTCAAAATCTACTTTTTGGTATCCGCGTACAGCAAAATTCTTATCAACAAATGCTTGGAATTGATGATCACAAACTAATCCCTTAGCAATCGACATTGTAGTTAAGCCTTCCGCTTTAACAATAACAGATTGAGGAAATCGTAATGTTTTCGCTGATTTACAGACAGGACAGACAAATCGGATCTCAGTAGAATCATCTAATGAAGTAATATCCGTCCCCTGAGTAAGTTTAGTGATTGCCATGGTAACACCTCATTTTAATATTCAGAAATTAAGCATATAAACCCCAATATAAATCTTAAAAGGCTTAAATGAGAAGTAAAAAATGGAGATTTTTATGTTTAGGTATTATTGGGATCAAATGGTATATTCATATTAGTCTCATCTAATTCAAAAGGAATTATAAGATTGGAGATCATATCGCTTTCAATCTTGAAGCTATGTTTCCCTTCAGCTAATAAATTAAGAGTATCAGTACCAAATTTAATTAAAAAGCTAATTATATCACCTAATGCAATAATCCTTCCACTCAATTTACCTGTAATGATTTCATCTAATTTAAAAGATTCTCCTTTATGATAAAGAACAATTCGTTCTTTTAATATTTCTAAATCTATAGAATCTTTGGAAATGTCAATAGGTTCATCATCTAAAAACAATGATAAATATTCAGAGAAATCATAATTACTTATATCAAGATTTTCTAAGTTAATATCTCCTATTTGAATATTATCCGGAATCACAAATGGGATTAACAAATTAATAATTTTGATTTGTACAGAATCTGCCTTTCCATCTCCAGTTGTATCAACAGTGTAAACACTCTTTTTTGGAGGAAGGAGCTTCCTAATTAGTACTTTAAATGCTCTTAAATCATAAGTAATATTTAATCAACCTACTAATTTAAGTCTAAATCTTGATAAAGTTCCTCAATGATAGTATTGTGAGTATTTCAAAAATTAAATATTTTATAAATTTAGATATTTATATCTGAAATTTTTATAGGACGATTCTCTTCATAGGATTTTTGAGCAGCTAATGATACCAGAACATTTTTTAAAGCATCTTCTCCATTTGGTACAGGTTCTTGATTTTTTTTTAAACAATCAACGAAATATTGCAATTCTGCGCAGTATGAGTTCATAAATCTTTCTAAGAAAAAATAGGGGATGTTATCTTCATTAATTCTTTCAGCGGTGTATAATCGTACAGTATTTGAAGATTCATTATCTGCTATAACACATCCTTTGGATCCAAATACTTCGACACGTTGATCATATCCATATACTGCTTGTCGAGAGTTATCAACCATGCCAATTGCGCCACTCTTTAATTTCAAAATCACTGCCGCTGTATCTATATCCCCTGCTTTTCCAATTTCCGGATCTATCAAAACAGCTCCAGCTGCATAAATTTCTTCAACTTCACTACCTGCTTGAAAGCAAACCATATCCCAATCGTGAATTGTCATATCTAAGAACATACCTCCTGATTTCTTGACATAATTGATTGGCGGGATTACTGGATCGCGTGCTGTGACTTTGATAAGTTGTGGTATACCTATATGGCCCGCAGCAACAGACTCTTTAATCCTTTTGAAATTTTTGTCAAATCTTCGGTTAAAGCCGATCATTAGCTTAATCTCTGCTTTTTTAACAATCTCTAACGTTTTTCTTATACGAATTACATCTGTACCTATCGGTTTTTCACAAAATACATCTTTATTCGTTTCTGCTGCCTTTTGAATGAAATTGGTATGTGTGTCTGTAGAAGATGCAATAACTAAAACGTCAATTTCTGGATCATTATAAATATCATCTACATCTTTAGTAAGCTCTTGAACACCTATATTATTAGCCCAATTCTCCAATTGATCATCTATTTTTATATCTGCTACTATTTTTAACTTTAAAGAAGGGATATTTTTTAATATGTTTTCAATATGGATTTTACCCATTCTGCCAGCGCCTATTACTCCGACTGTAAACATAGCTTCTATATTTAGTCACACCTCTAATAATATGATTTTAGACATGGTTTTAAAAAAAGAACTTGAAAAAATAATTTAGTTTGTAATAATACAACTATTTATTATATCAAAAACTTTTGAAAAATCGAGTTGGTCTTCTACCAAAATAATTATAATTTTTCCTAAAATTTTTATCGAGAGAATATAAAAATTATCTGAATGAATAACGTTAAAATCGGGGGCATGTACTCCAATTTCTGTTGTTATTTCTTCTGCCAACTCGTATAATTGCGACATATTCAACCCTATTGAAGTTTTATTGAAATCTTGGCTTATGTAGGACTTTATAACTGCTCCATTTTCAGAAGTAATTAAAATAAAGTATAGCCCAGACTCCCCGAATTCTTTGATCAAACTTTCGAGGACTAAATCAACTTCCAGAGTTGCAGTCATTGTGATATAATTTATTAGTTTGTTTATATATAATTTTGGGTAAAACTTAATATTACTCTTGGAAATCACGTATTAAAATTTATGAAAATATGTAATTTTACAAAACTACAGTTTCTTTTAGAAAATAGATTAAGGATTGGAGTTACTTAAAAATGATTTGATTGAATAAGCATAACTTATAAAACGGGCCTGGCAGGATTCGAACCTGCGACATCCCAGTCCGAAGCCGGGCACCCTTACTGGTTTTTCCTTGTTGGAAATAAAAATCCAGACTAGATTACAGGCCCTAACGTTTATAAGAGAATTTATTTAGTATTTATGAAAATAATTGGGCTATAATTATTTCATTCGTCATTTCAAAAAAATGTTTGGAATTTAAACTTTATTGACTCTATTCCCTGATAGTGGAATTGTCATTGTTTAGGAGGAGGTGACTACACTTTTTTAATTCTATTATTTATATATTTCATTAAAATTCTGAATAACTTGATAAATCTTAAACCATGAGTTAGATCTCCATCAACTTTAATTTTTCCTTTCATATAAGCTTCTGTTCCTAGCATTTCACGTTTTAGTACCTTCACAAATATATCCTTGGTATACCTAATTCGAAATGATGCATCTCGATTAAGACCTTTTTTATATAAAATTGAACCATTAGATATCTTAAACCAAAAATGGAAATTTAAATCAACTAAAGAAATTTGATATATATCATTATGATCTAAAATTTCTTCTCTCAGTTCTTCAGTATTATTAATAATATTTACACTAATTCGTATAATTTGGTCTAATGTTGTGATGAATACCTCTTCATTTGCCCCTAAATCGTATATAACCGATCTAAAACTCTTTGAATCAAACATAGATAACCGTCGTGAACTTTCAAAATTTTGTATATATTCTAATAAAGAACCTAATTATACCTTATTATCTACATCGTTGTTACTTAATTTAAATCTTTCTATTAGATGCATCGATAAGCTATTCAGAATAAAATTTTTATACTTTCATTAATTGCTTTGCTTATATACCTAATTTTTCAATGCCCACATAGTGTAGCCCGGTCTAGCATTCGGGACTGTCACTCCTGTCCGAGGTATGAATTTCCGAACGGGGAGATCGACGCGGGTTCAAATCCCGCTGTGGGCGCCATCTTAAAATATCTCATCTCAAATATATGAGTCATTCATTTCCCTTAATATATAAAAAAACTTATGTAAGCAAAATTAAATCAAGGATAATGCAAGGAATTAATTTAAAAAAAGAAAGTTAAAAGTTTTTTTAAAAAAAAAGAAAATTTTTCTACAAAGCTGCATTTTTTGCTCAAATCTTATAGATCTTCAATAAGATCCTCGTAAGCCTCAAGAGCAAGCTCTATAATCTCTTGAAATGCCATTGCATCCTGGAGATTGCCCTCAACTGTGATATCTCCTGCCATATAAGCACTTGTAGCATCTACTTCACCCATTAAAATACCTGCCCCTACTTCTAATGTTGAAGACATTGTAAATGAAGGATTATCTACTTCTCCTTCACCAAAATCTAGATCCCCCTCTTTTACTGTAAGCCAATACTTCTTATCAGCATCAGAAATCACAAGTTGGATTGCGATATCCATATCTTCAAGTTCTTCTTTAAGATCTTCATTTTCTGTTGAAATTGCTTTAATAAATTCGAATGTCCTCGCCACATCGTCTGGGCTAGCAGAGGACGCTCCAGCTTCCTGGGCAGCCTTTATAGCTTTTAATAATGATTCGTCAACCATTTTAATTATCAACCTTTGTTTATAATTTTGTTTAGTTATTTAGAAAATTAATTAGAGATAAATTAATTAAAATTGCAATTTATTATAACCTTTTAATATATATAAACTTTTAAAAAAGAGCGAGTAAATAATCAAAACAAAGAACTTAAAGTAAACAAATATAATATTCTTATATTATTATGACTTAATACTGAGATTTCTATAAGGTCAATTATATTTACATAAAATTAAATCCTTAAATTTTTTCTACTGTTAAAAGGATCGGAGAAAATTCGAAAATTTCAAATATACCAGAAATATGATCTTAGAACAGCTATACGCCGCAACCAATAATTTAATTAACCAGCAATTCTATAAAGATGGGCATGATATAATCATTGGTAGAACACCTGAAGTTTTTTTAAAAATAAGCAATTCCGGGCAAATTATAAGAAAATTTAAGGATTTATTCAATCAAAATCTTCATCTCTTTTTAGAAGGGAAATATCTCGCATTCCTCACACTTTTTAAGAAAATCAAGGGAGTAGATGAAAATTACATAAACGAGATTTATCAAGATCTTCAACTTAAATTGCACAACTTAAAAGAAACAGAAAATATTAACCGTGTAGTTCTTTACGCGATTTTACTAAATTCCCTTATTTCAAGTATAAGAGATCTAAATTTTGGGGAAACTATAAAAGAAATCAAACGTCGGGTTAGAAAAAAAAGTCATTTGAGTGATATTATTATTCAAAAGAAATTAGATATGTTATTTATGAGAAATGACAAAAATATCTCAATCCTATACAACATCTCCTATCTTGATACATTAGCAGAATCCTTCAACTACAAAAAAGTTGCTCATATTTGTAAAATTCAAAAAACCAAATTCATTAATCGGATTGTAACCCAAATTGTGAGTACTAACAATTAATCGATTAAATCACTTCTAAATAACATCATTTTTTATGTATTCATACAATATATTGACTAATAAATTTGATACCATTTCCCTTAATTTGTCATCATAAATTCTTATTCTATCTGAAAATTCAATTTGCATTGCTTGACTTTTCGGAATCTGAGATGCTCCATACATTTTGGTTATATAACCTCCAGTTAAAGCATATTCCCTTCTTTTAGGATGACCCGGAGCTATTGGAATATTCAAATCGAGGAAAGATTGGATTATCTTTCCTCTAAGGCTGTGAAGCCAATTTTTTCTGGGGACTCTAGTAGAGAAAAACGATGTAAGATTATTCGTACCCAAAATAATATCAACATCTGGATACCCTGGGGGGCGTTTGTTCTTTTCAAAACCATGAATATCAATTAGCAATGAGCGCCCAAATTGTTTAATATTGTCAAATATAAACTCTTTTATCTTATTATGATAAAATCTATAAATCTCTTTGGCATCTATAGAATCTTGAACAAAAGCATCTTCCTCCTTACGATTTATGTCAATCTTACTACGAGGCACCTTTGAAATCACATAAGAAGGAATTCTAACTTCGGAATCATGTTCTTTAAACTTATCTTTAAGTAGCCTAATGAATGTCTTAGTGATTGAGATTGTTCTTCCATCTACCCCTAGAATACCCTCAGTTCTTCTAGGAATTCTATTAAATTCTAACCTGCCCCCATGAGGTACTGACAATATTAATGGAATATTACCTTTCTGAAATTCTATATATTCGGTAAAATCTAACATTCTTTCTAAAAATTCATCAATTAAAATAAATAAAATTGTTTAAAAAATTGGGGAATTCTGAAAAGTCAAGTACCTAAGGATTATAAAAATCCCTATCCATACTCCAAATCCAATTATTCCAAATGTGTAATATGCGAAAGAGCTTTTATTCTTCTCAAATGTAATGTAAGCAAATAACCACGTAACTAATCCTCCAATAGCGCACATTAGGATGTCAGTGGAGAGATTTTGCCAACTATCAGGCCGATCTTCAAATTTCCACCCTAAATTAAGAAAGATTGTATTTTCGATGACTTCCCAAATTATCGCTAATATAACTGTGACTATAAATACAAATAATAAAGAGAAGATTGGGACTGTCCCATGTTTTTTCGGAATTGTATAAAACAATGAAAAGAATAGGAATAAACCAATACCAAAACAGATGTGTCCTATAGAATAAAAATCAAACCAAGAAATTCCAACTTCTGAAACTTCTGTGGCAATAAAATCATTAAATAACAACTATAAATCACCTTGCTTTGATTCTTTATTTTTTTTAATTTTAAAATTATAATAAAAACATGATAATAAATAATCATGGATAAAATTCACGAACTAAATAAAGTACAGCATAAATTTAATTTGAAAAGAATTGTATTATATAGTATCTGACATTCAGCTTTTAGTTATTGTGGTTAATTCTCCTTGAAGAAAATCGCATTTGTGATATATTATCATAAATCTAATTTCTACAGTTTAAATGCAATAGCTGGAGCACTTGAAACAAATGAAATTTTTGAAAAACTTGAATTCTTTTTTATTAGATCAAAAGATGAATTGATAAATACTCTCGAGCTCATAATTAAGACATATGATAAAATAATAATTGCAATTTCATTTTTTACTACCCAACTTTTTGAAACTCACGATCTAGTAAAATCAATAAAACATCGATTTGGTGAAAGCCTCTTCCTTATAGCGGGAGGTTCTCATCCAACAGGAGATCCTTTTGGAACACTTAAGATGGGCTTTGATATAGTGATTGTTGGTGAAGGTGAGGAATCTATTATAGAACTCACAAAAAAAATAGCTTCTAATCAATCAACGAGAGACATGAAAGGGATAGCTTATTTGAATGAAAATCATGAATATATTTACACTGGTAAACGTCAAGTAATTGATTTAGACCAATTTCCTCCTTTTCCAATAAGAAATACTAGGTTCGGGGCAATTGAAATTACTAGAGGTTGCCCATATGTATGTTATTTTTGTCAGACTCCCTATATTTCTGGAACTGCTCCTCGACATAGAAGTATTGATAAAATCTGTGAGTATGTGCAAAAATTGAGAGATTTTTATGGAGATCAAACCGATATTCGATTTATTACTCCTAATGCATTTAGCTATGGATCTGTAGATGGCAAAACATTAAATTTGGAAAAACTTGAAAAACTTCTTATTAAGATTAGAGAGATAATTGGAAAGAAAGGTAAAATTTTTCTAGGAACCTTTCCGTCAGAAGTTAGGCCTGAACATGTCAATCCAAATACTTTAAATTTGGTCTTAAAATATGGAGCTAATGATAATATTATCATCGGGGCTCAATCTGGTAGCCAAAAAATTCTGGATTTATGTCATAGAGGTCATACAGTTGAAGATGTATATAAAGCTGTAGATTTAACAGTGGAATATGATCTCAAGGTTAATGTTGATTTTATTTTTGGTTTACCTGGGGAGGATGACGAAGATATTAAATTCACTGTGAAAATGATGAAAGATTTATCAGAGAAAGGGGCAAGAATTCATGCACATTCATTTATTCCCCTACCACAGACTCCTTTCGCAAAGGAATCCGTAAAGAAAATTAATAATATTTATAGGAAAGAAATAAGATCGTTAATCTCCAAAGGAATTGCTTTTGGGAATTGGAAAGAACAAGAAAAGCTATCTATGAAAATTGCATATTATCAGAAAAGACAGGAGTAATCATTTTTACTTTTCAATATGAACAATATCTTCCCTAATTTTAATAAAACCCTCACTTTCTAATTGAGTAAGAATGGCCATTAACCTTTTAGAACTCACATCTTTCAGTTTACTTTTCAGTTCAGATATCTTAAACATACTATTTTTTAAGAGTAGTTTTAATAACCTTCCTCGAATTTCTCTATTTGATCCATTAAATTGAGATTGTTTACGATAATGGGCACTTCGTTTATTTAGTTCTGGATATGTCTTTTTAAGCATTACACCATAATCCATAAGAGCGTAATACCAATCTCGAGGATTAGCAGAAACCATAGTTTTTTCTAATAATGGAGTTATTTCATCATCGGTAATTTTACTTTTACCAGGAAAAAAGAAGTAAATATATACTCTTCTTATATTAGTCTCAATGAAAATAGTTGGTTTATTAAAAGCAAAAGTGACAATTGAAGAAGCAGTATTATGTCCAATTTGAGGGAGAGTTTTTAATATATCTACAGAATCGGGTAATTGACCACTGTAATCACGAATTATAATTTCAGCTATTTTTTTTAACGCGATTGCCCTTCTATTATACCCTAATCCTTGCCAAGCCTTAAGAATTTCTTCGAGGGGGGCTTTTGATAGAGTCAAAAAATCAGGGAACTTTTCAATAAAGTTTAGATATTTTTCCACTACTCTTCCTGTTTGGGTTTGCTGTAACATAATTTCTGATACTAATACATTATATGGCGTGATCTCTTTCCTAAATGGAAACTTTCTACCATATTGTTTAAAATAGCTATAAATTATAGTTTGAAATTTCTTAACCAATTCTTTTGATAGACCATGAGATTTGTATAAATTATGAAATTCTGAAATAAGTATTACATTTCACCTCTATTTTGACTCACAAGCTATTTCCTAATAAGAATATATTCTGTTATCATTCTGATATACTGAAAATGAATTCAGTAACACCACCTTCAATTTTTCTAAGCTTTATAGTATATCCAGAAGTGTTTATGATGTGGAGCATGGTTTTATTTTCTAGTAAAATTGAACCACCAAAATCCTTGTAGTTAAGTTCTCGTCCAATTTGAACAAGGTATTGTAATAAGAATGATGTTATACCTAATCCTCGCCAGTCTCTATGAACCACAAATAATAATTCTGCTAAAGAAGGGTGATTTGTCTTAAAAAAACCACCCAATGCAACAATTTTATCCTGTCCAGTTTCACTATCAATACCGACTAATATCATATCGGTCGTGTAGTCAATATTAACCATTGGAGTAATTTTATTACGTCGAAAATCTTTCATAGGGGTGAAGAATCTTAAATATCTATCTTTCTCATCAAGAGAATAATGTAGTTCTTGTATCATCCTTTCATCGGTAAGTTTAACGGGACGAATTTTAATGACTTTATTATTTTTCAATGTTACAGAGATCTCATATTTTTGCGGATACACCGCAATTCTACCATCAATAGATACAGGTAATTTTTGGTCAGAATAAATATAGTTCCACTTTTTTGCTTGTTCTAAAAGTTCTTCTCTAAAGTCTGGGTGAGCAATATTTATCATTTGTAATACTCTCTCACGAATAGATTTCCCATATAGATCGGCAATCCCCCATTCTGAAATGACATAATGGACATCCCCTCTCGTAATTACAACGCCTGAGCCTGGTTGAAGATAGGGCACAATCCGAGAAACTTTAGTCCCATCTTTTAAAGTTGCTGTTGAGGGAATAACCATTATTGGTTTTCCATCTTTTGCACGAGCAGCACCTCTCACAAAATCAACTTGACCTCCAATTCCACTAAAAAATCTATGACCAATAGAGTCCGAATTAACTTGCCCTGTTAAATCAACTGAAAGTGCTGCATTTATAGCAACTTGTTTTCTATTTTGACTAATTATATACGGGTCGTTTGTATAATCACTTGGGTGAAACTCAACCATAGGATTATCATCTACAAAATCATACAACCTTTTTGAACCCATTACAAAAGAACAAATAATTTTACCTTTATGAATTGTCTTCTTTTTACAATTTATAACACCCTCTTCAACAAGATCTACTATTCCATCTGAAAATACTTCACTATGTACTCCTAAATCTCTTTTAGACTTAAGTTCGCTCGTAACCGCATTAGGAATTCCTCCAATGCCCATTTGAATCGTTGATTCGCTTTCAATCAAGGAAGCAACAAATTTTGCTATTTGAATTGCTGTATCGTTAGGAGCACCATAACTATATTCAATTATATCATGATCTGAAACGATAAAGGCATCAATATCATCCATATGAATAAAAGAATCCCCTAAAGTCCTTGGCATTTTAGGATTAATTTCAGCAATTACAAAATCCCCAACATCTACTATTGGTTTAACAATGTCAACATTTATGCCAAGACTACAGAAACCATAACGATCTGGTGGGCTAACTTGTATTAACGCTGTGTTTAAATGAATTTTACCAGATTTGAATAAATTAGGAATTTCTGAAAGGAGAACTGGAGTATAATCTGCTTGACCACCTTCTATATAATTACGTAGTGATTTACCTATAAACAAAGCATTATGCCTGAATAGATCTTCTATTCCTCCCGCAGTCTCATAATAATCAAGATCACTCAAACTAAGAAAATGTAATATCTCAACATCAGGAAGCTGTGGCCCAAGTTCAATTAATTTTCTGGTAAGGTCAATTGGTTCCGCACAACCTGAATCTATAAAAATTCTGTCCCCTGGTTTGATGAACTTTTTAATTATATTTTCAAGAGAAAATTCCTTTTTCTTATATTTTTTCAATATGTTAGCGAGATCTTGAGTTGATGTAAGTCTCAATATATCACCTTAAAATTGTACTAAGTACACTTACTTTAGTTTTT
>JBHLRJ010000117.1:0-12815 GCA_048882645.1 Candidatus Thorarchaeota archaeon | reverse complement strand
TGTGTAAGTTTGTATAATCTTTCATTCATTGCTAATTTGAATTTTACAGCTTTAGTTTCACACCATAATTTGGCGAATCTTTCTGCTCCTTCCTTAAATCCTAAAACTCCAGGTATTTCAGAATATCTTCTGTTCAATTCATCAACTAAAATATCAATTGCTTCTAAATCATCTGTATAAGATAAGATTTGATTATATGGAGGTGTTCTTAAGGATATTAGGATAATTTCATCATCTTTATTTACTGTACATAAAACGGGAGGATCTTCACCATACCTTTCAATGTCTTTCTTGAGGGTGTCAATAAGTGATAATGGAAGTCCATTTTCAACCTCTCTTTTTAATAAAAAAGGATACGCCAATTCATAATATTGATTAATATCATCATAAAACCTTGTTACAAAGCTCATTTGGAAAGTTCTCCCTTCAACAATTCTAGTTTATTTATAATAATATCTGCATCTGATGCGGTTGCACTATTATCATTAATCTTAACTAAAAGATTAATAAAATGCTTTACAATGGGATTTTCTAAAATCACAGTCTTCTGATTGAGGGTGTTTACCTCTAAAATAAGGGCAGAATCTAAAGTTGTTCCTAATCCAATTATATCTTTTAATACTAACTTATTATCATTATCGTAAGATATCACTACTATATCCTCTGTTAATTGAGAATCATCTTTTTTCCGAATTATCTTAAATTCACACATATCATATTTCCTTGTCTATTATTTTGATAATTTTTTCAGTATATCTTAATAAATAATATAATTAATTTCCTTTCAATTTTTATTATTAATTTTGATCTATAAAACTTCTTTTTAAAGAAAGATATATTTAAGTTTTGTATAATAATTAAATTAATTTTTTAAACAGTTGAGATTAATGGTAGAAAATGATATTTGCTTTATCCCCGCGTGGCAAATGGTTGAAAAAATTAAAAACCAAGAGATAAGCTCTGAAGAATTGACTGAAAAAATAATCGAAAGAATAGAAAAAATAAATCCAATAATAAATGCGTATTGTACTCTCACATTTGATTTAGCTCGAGATATGGCGAAGAGTGCAGATAAAGCGGTTAAGAATGGTGACAACCTAGGTTTACTACACGGTGTACCTACTTCTATTAAAGATAATGTAGATATGAAAGGAATCAGAACCACATTTGGATGTAAGATATTTGAAAATTATATCTCAGATAAAGATGATATTTCAGTGACAAGGTTGAAGGATGCTGGTGTTGTAATTATGGGCAAGACAAATCTTCCTGCTTTTGGATATAAAGGGGTGACTGATAACTTAATTTTTGGAGAAACTAAAAATCCTTGGCATTTAGAAAGAACATGTGGAGGATCGAGTGGAGGAGCAGCAGCAGCAACAGCTTCAGGCTTGAGTCCTTTATCTTTGGGATCTGATGGAGGTGGATCAATTAGAATACCTAGTGGTTTTTGCGGATTATATGGCATTAAGCCAACTTTTGGACGAATTCCACATACTTCAGTAAAGATAGAAGGAAGTTTAGGTACGTTTGTAAACAAAGGGCCTATTGTAAGGTATGTGAAGGATGCAGCATTAATGCTTGATGCCTGGGTAGGAGCAGATGATATAGATAGATATTCGGTACCAAAACCAAATTATAGTTTCTATGAGAAGATAGACGAGAAACCAAAAAATCTGAAAATCGGGTATGCAATTGATTTAGGTAATTTAGAAATTATTCATTCTGAAGTTGAAAAAGCCGTACTTAAATCCGTTGTAAACTTTGAAGAATTTGGTTGGTCAGTCGAAAATAGTGACATTAGTCTATTATCGACTGAAGAGTTAATTGCTAGGGGTAAAGTAAGTGTAGAAAATTACAGTCAACCTTGGTGGATTATATGGACTTATGGTTTAGGATATTTTCTAAAATCTGCCATAGAAAAAAATAGGGAGATAATGGATCCTGGGTTAGTTGAGATGGCTGAAATTGGATTTGGTTATTCTGCTGAGATTATAAATCAAGCAGAAATTCAAAGAGAAATTATTTATGATAATATATGCAAACATTTCAAAGAGTACGATATTTTAGTAACCCCCACTTTAGCATGTCCTGCTTTTGAATTAGGTGTTTCTTCCCCTCTTAAAATTGAAGGTAAAAATGTAACATCGGGTGTATGGTCTCCATATACGCACCCATTTAATATGAGTGGCCATCCCGCAGCCTCAATTCCATGCGGTTGGTCGAGTGAGGGATTACCAATAGGAATGCAAATAATAGGCAAGAGATTTGAGGATTTAACTGTACTTCAAGTTTCACAAGCATTTGAAGAAATTGCTCCATGGCAAGATAAAACTCCTAAATTTGAATAATTTTTTTCTTTCTTTATTCTGTATGTATTGAGAAGACACACCTTTTATAGAGTGTTATTTTAAGATCTGTATAATCTTATAAGTTATTTTCAAGGTAAAGAAAATGAATAAAGAGAACGTATGCTTTATGTCGGCGTGCGAAATGAAAGAGAAGATCACTAGTCAAGAACTCACCTCGCAAGAAATAACTGAAATAATTATTGAAAGGATAGAAAAGATAAATCCGATAATTAATGCCTATTGTACTACAACTTTCGATTTAGCCAGGGATATGGCGAAAAAAGCAGATGAAAGAGTAAAAAAAAATGAAAAAATTCCTCTTCTAAATGGGCTCCCAACCTCGATAAAAGACTTAGTTCCAGTAAAGGGAGTGAGAACCACTTTTGGGTCAAGGATATTTGAACATAATGTCCCCAAAGAAGATGCTCTTGTAGTCACACGATTAAAGGATTCCGGTTGTGTAATCTTGGGGAAGACTAATACCCCTGAATTTGGCTATAAAGGAGTCACCGACAATCTGATTTTTGGTGTTACACCTAATCCATGGAATCATGAAATGACCTCAGGAGGATCTAGTGGAGGTGCCGCAGCTTCAGTCGCTTGTGGAATGGGCCCTTTAGCACAAGGCTCTGATGGTGGTGGCTCTATTAGGCACCCTTCATGTTTTTGTGGGGTTTATGGACTTAAGCCTAGCTTCGGTAGAGTACCGATGTACCCTATAACATTTCATAGTGATGAAACATTGTCAGTTATAGGGCCAATTGTAAGGTATGTTTCTGATGCGGCACTAATGTTAGACGCTATGAAGGGTTCATTCGAGGGTGATAAACACTCATTACCTGATGATAATTTAAGTTATTTTGAACTCATAAATGAAAAACCAAATAAATTAAAGATGGGTTATTCATTAGATTTAGGGTATGCAAAAGTTATTGATAAAGACGTTGAAAAAGCTGTACTTAATTCGGTTAGAAAATTTGAGTCATTTGGATGGGATGTAGCGGAAGCAAAATTTAAAGAATTTGATCCATCCGAGGCGTTCAGTACCATGTGGCTTGTAATGTTTGGATATGGTTTAAAACCTTATTTGGACGAATGGAAAGATAAACTAGATCCTGGATTAGTAACATGGGCTAAAGCTGGGCTTAGATTCCCTGCTTCAAGCTTACCTGCTGCAATGAGAACTCGTAGTGAGTTTTATCAATCAATATATGAAACTTTTAAAGATTATGATTTAATTCTTACTCCTTCAACAGCAGTTCCAGCTTTTGACTCAGGAAAACCTTACCCCTCTCAAATAAATGGGAAGAATGTATCTCCTACAGCATGGCAAGCATTTACATTCCCGTTCAATTTTACGGGTCACCCTGCAGCTACAATTCCTTGTGGATGGACAGGTAGAAACCTTCCAATTGGATTACAAATAGTTGGTAAAAGATTCCAAGAGCTTCTTATTCTACAAGTTTCAAAAGCGTTTGAAGAGGTTGCTCCTTGGCAAGGTAAAAGACCAAATTTTGAATAAAAACATTTTAATTTTTTCTTGTTAAATTCAACTAGCGATATCTTTTTTAAGTTAAACTATATAAAAACAATTTTTTTAAATTGTCCTTAATAATTCTAAGTATAAATGTTATTTTACAACTTATAGCTAAAAACAAAAACAGAGGAAATTAAGTAAAATGGCACGACCGTATCAAAAAGCTAATATTCCAGGTCCTGAAATGGGTACTTCTGTTTCAGATCCTGTTGTAATGGTGAATTTGCTGAAAAGCCCAATGAGAAAGGTTCTGATAATTGGTGCTGAATCTTTAAATTGGGAACTCGATGGTAAGAAGCTTGCTGATTATTTAATAGACATCGCGAACAAAATTGATTGCCATGTTGTGAGTACTGGGCACGCCTACAGTTATATAAAGGATAAAATAAGTAATGGGAATCTATTTGATATGTCGCTAATCAACATTACCAATCGTTTATGCGATAAAAGTTGGGATGGTTTAGATGGAGAAGGACAATATTCAATGGCTATCTTTAGTGGACATTTGGTATTTTATGTCTCACAGGCGCTTTCTCGAATAAAAAACTTTACAAATTGGATCAAAACCATTGAATTAGACAAATTCTCTCATCCAAATGCTAGATTTAGTTTACCAAATCTAAGTGATAATGATTGGAAAGATTTTTTAGGAAATCTTATTGAAAAGCTATAAAATAAAATAAATTAAATTAAATTAAATGCAAATAAGGAGATTTATAAAATGAGTTTTTCAGATATCCCTGTTGATGTGGGACCTGTTTATGAAGGTGAACGAATACGAGGAAATCAGATGTATGTAGAACTTGGCGGTCCGAAAATAGAGAAGCACTTTGAGCTCGTGCGTGTTAAGCCTGAAAAGGAGATTGAAGATGGAAAAGTTATTCTTGTAGGTCCTGACCTTAAAGATATGGAGGAAGGTTCAAGACATCCAATAGGAATTCTAGTTGAAGTATCAGGCCCTGTATTAGAGGAAGACTTAGAGGCTGTTTTCGAACGCAGAGTCCATGAATTTTGTAATTTTGTAAATGGAATAATGCACTTAAACCAGAGATATACTAATTGGATGCGTATTTCAAAGAAATCATATGAAAAAGGGTTTAACTCTTTAGAGATGTTGGGAACAGTATTAATTAGATTGTATAAAGCAGAATTACCGATAATTAAGAAGGCTCAGGTAACTATTTACACCGATCCTGAAAAAATTAATGAACCATATGATTTTGCATTAGAGATTTATAACAAACGGGATGAAAGAGCTAGAACAATTCATGATGAAGACGTAGATATGTATTATGGTTGTGTTCTTTGTCAATCTTTCGCTCCTACTCACGCTTGTTGTATTACACCTGATAGGACTAGCCTATGTGGTTCAATAAATTGGTTCGATGCTAGAGCAGCTGCAAAAGTGGACCCAAAGGGACCTTTATTCGAAGTTCCACCGAAAGAATGTTTAAATAAGGAAGCAGGTGAGTTTTCTGGTGTCAATGAGATGATTAAAAAACGATCACTTGGAGAAATCGAAAGAATTTATCTTTATAGCGGAATGGAGTTCCCTCACACTAGCTGTGGATGCTTTGAAGCGATAGATTTTTACATTCCTGAAGTAAATGGTCATGGTATTGTTGATAGAAATTATGGTGATATCGCAATTAATGGGTTACCTTTTAGTGCTATGGCCAATCAAACTGGTGGAGGAAAACAGATGCCTGGATTTAATGGTGTAAGTATTCAATATATTGGCTCTCCAAAATATCAGTTATATGATGGCCTTCAACTAGGTTTTGATAGTGGTATTTATACAGTTGTATGGATGCCAAAAGCCGTAAAGGAAAGAGTAGCAGAATTTCTCCCAGCAGATCTTGTCCCAATGATTGCAACTGAAGAAGATGTGTCGGATATAAATGAACTTAAAGAGTGGTTAAAGGAAAAGAATCACCCTGTAGTAGCGACATGGGCAGAGATGGAAGAAGAAGAGGAAGAAGAATGGGAAGAAGAAGGAGCAATGGTTCCAATGGGGACAGTAGGAATGACGATTCCAGGAGCAGGAGGGGTAGGTGGATTTAAATTAATTTTGAAGAATTGCAAGATACATGCCGAATCTATAATTATAAAGAAGATCGAGCCTAAAGGGAAAAAGAAATAAATTATTTTTATTTTTATTTATTAATTTTATAATACCTTTATCTTATACAAATTTGGATCAAATCCCCCCAAGAAGATACCATTTTTTTACAAAATTCATCAATCTTTGAGAATTTTTATATAAATTAATCTTTAAAATTTAGATAAATATTATAACAATGTTTTTACACTTTATAAATTATACAAAAATTCGTTTAGAAGCTTTAATAAAAACAATTGAATGAAACGACAAATCCACTAGATTAACCAAATTTGTTGTTCTATCGCGACGGAATATTTTTAAAAATGCATAAATTTAAATGTTAATGTGTTGATATATATGAAGTACAAGGTTAGGAAATTTATCTATAACATAAAATAGTTTAATCCCTCCCGAGAAGTAAAATGCTTATCCGAGAAGCTGGTATAATTTTCAATGGAATACCAGTTATTTTTGCTAGTTATCATAGAGCGAGTAAGGATAATTTAGATCTTATTTGTACGAGTGGATTAATGAGTGGATTGTTAACTTTTGCTGAATGCTTGATGGCGCCGATAGAGTATTTTGAAAGCAGTAAATATACCATAATTTTCAAAACAGGAAAGATGAGTGACTTTTATGGTAAAGCCCAAGAAGTGCTTGCATTCTTGGTTGTCGATAAAGATGACAGACTAGAAAAATATTTGAATAAAACTATTAAACCACTTTTGGACAGACTTCTAAAAAAGTTTACTGTTCAATTTGCTGGTTGTAAAATTACAGAAGTTGCTCAGTTTGAGCCTTTTAAAAAGATTCTTGATAAGCTTTTTGGAACTGGTACACTTACTTTAGAAGAGAAAATAGTCTCTTTATTAGTTTAAATATTAGGTAAATAATTGGAGTCAAATTAGTTTATTCGTGAAAAATATATTTCTCTAAGTTTATTATAAAGTGGCTTATTTGCATCTAAGCAATCTACTTCTAAGACGTGGGATCCACCATTGGGATAATATGCTAAAATAACAGAATCATATAGCGTCCAATTCATATTATTGAAACCAAGATCATATCCAACAATATTGAATCCTTTTTCAAGAGCACGTTTCATTGAATGAATTCCATTTTGTGTTGTAGGAATCCTCCATAAAATGATCCGCCAATTGTAATAGGATTTTATCAAATTTTCTAACGATTTATCTAATAGATTTCCATACAAATTCACAATTCCATTATAATAATCTCTTGAGACACCATAAAGGTCATAACCTTTATTCTTTTTCCCCTTCTCAAAGATCAATTCATCGTTATTCATCTTTTTGGTATATTTTTTAAGGTATTCGTGAAAAAATATGAAATCTTCATTATCCAGCAAATGAATTTTCTTCTCTCGTATTTTCCATAAATTTCTAAAGATAATTGAATAAAGAAACGCGGCTTCTTCCTTTTCTGGGGGAAACGGCGTATTGTTTTCAATATTGAAATGTCTTTTATCTCCATAATTATCATAAGCAGGAACTAAAGCATAAGGTAATGCTCCTGAATTTTGAATAAGTTTTTGGGCTTTAATCTGTGGTGCTCTTACTACTACATTCAATCGAAGGCATTCTTTAAATTGAGGCATCTTTGTACATGTTACTATACCCGCTGCACCTATTTTAGTAGTTACTCCTCTTCCTTGAAATTTTTTCTTTACAACAGCTTTGCTCGCTTCAGCAATATATCTATCTTTTCTAATTAATCCTGTACCTGCAACTTCTTTATCTTCTAAATATTCACCTACAAACCAGAAATTTTCTTTTTTTATTAATTCTTCTCTTAGTTTTTTTAAATCATAGACTATAGGAGTAAGATATTCATTATCATATACTTCCTTGAATATCATGGATATAGCTTTGGCATCTTTAGGCTCTCCGAATCGTAATCCGTATTCTTCGCCGTTTTTAGCAGTAAACTTCTGGAAATAGGTATTTTCCTCTTGGAGAATTAACTCTTCCTTACTGATAACTGCCAACCTAATCTCCTTATATAACCATTTATAAACGGTTAAGTAATAGTTTCTCAAAGTCTATATAAAAGTTTCGTTTCTTTCACGTGAAAAAAAGGAAAATGATCAAAAAAAATTTCAGTGTAAAATGAGTAATTTAGCGATTAATAATCAGCTGGTGGGAAAAAAGAGGGAGATTTTTATTGTTTAAGTTTAGCTCCAATACCATAGTACATTAGATAGCCCCAAAAAATAACACTAATTGAATAGATACTGACTGGAATCGAAAAAAAATCTCTTACTACCAAATGGTCAATTACTAAGTTATTTATCATAACTAAATACGCGATACTAACCGAACCCAAAAATCCGATTAAATAATACAACCATTTTCTTTTCAACGCTTTGGTTTCAAAACTTGTATAGATTTTTAGATGAGTGTAAATAAATGGTATAACCACTAAACTGCCTGTAAATAAAATCACAAAAATTAAAAAATATATGCTAAATTCAGGAGTAAAGTTTTCTGCATTAACTGTTACATGCCCAAAAAAATAAAAAAGTACCATTCCGCACATCAATATAATCCCATAAATTAAAATATATCTATTTTGCCTTTTGACAGAGAATATTAAGGTAGATTCTAAAATAATCATATTTACAATAAGGATAAAGATCGGCCCGAAACATATAAAGAAATTAGTAAAAAAATTTAAAAATAAAATGATTGTCGGTAATCTAATTGCTCCATATATCATATTTAAGATGCTTTGAATAATTATGGAAATGAAAAATGCACTAAAAATAATATTTAATCGTTGTCGTTTTCTTTTTAGCACCTGATATGAAATTAAGGAAAAATAAAAAACAAAAATACTCTGCATTACATATATAAGAATAATTCTTCCAGTATCTTGAAATAAAACGATCTTTTATCCACCAAAAAGAAGAGTTCTATTATTTTTTAAAATTAGTATTTTTAGTTAATTAATCTAATATTCTTTTTTAGTTATAAATTGATTGGATCTACATATATGTTTAAAAAAGATATATTAATTCATTTTGAACTTATTTCTTTTAACCTTTGAGCAATTTGCCATTCCTTAATGAGTTTTGCAACACTTAAAGGCACGAGGTGTTCCCATTTCCCACCTCGTATCATGGAATTACGTATATCACTAGAGCTAATTCCTTTTTTTTCTAATGAGACTTCCCATAAAACATGAATCTTCAATCCTAAAGACTCGAAATATTGCATTTTTTGTCGTCCCCAATCGTCATATATTGTGAGAAAAAATATGGCTTCTAATGGAACATAATATTTGATTAATTCTGGCACATTGATAGGAAATGGTACAATGGAAAATTCAGAATGGTTTAAACCTTGCTCGATAAGTGCAGCTTCGGTCATTAAATACCTTTCATAATAAGTTAATGGATTAGCGAAAGGTGTACTACGGTGAGGATTAGCATCGGAATCTCGTGTTAAAGAAGGATCTGGATTGGTGATACCTACCACGAGATATTTACACAGGTTCTTACCTGCCATTAAATATTTAATATGATCATTATGTAGCACCTGGAATCTTCCATGAATCACACCAATATCATATTTAGGTTCTTTTTTCTCCATTCTTATCCTATAATGTTTATGTTTATTGTAAGAGGAATAATTCAAAGAAAAATATTAATTTTATTTTGTTCATACTTCGAAAATTTTGAAGTTTTTGACTCAAAAAAAACAATTTTTACATGTTCAATCTTAAATAATATTTCATTATTTCTAAGGGCTTGTTAGATTTAAAAGAGAAATATTGATTTGTATAAGTTAATATTACAAATCTATTTTTTCTAAACACATGACAATTGTTTGTAATAGTGAAGCCATCTCTAACAAGGTAACAAGTACCTCTACACCTTCTACAAATACTGTGAAATTTATTCATGCTAGCGATATTCATCTTGGAGCTGCTCAATATCATAATGAGTATAGATCTTGTGATTTTATTCGGGCTTTTCAAGAAATATTAGAATTAGCAAGTGATCATAATATCGATTTCATTATATTAAGCGGAGATGTTTTTACTTCTTTAGAAATGCTTCCAGGAAATTTGACTAAAATTATTAATATATTGACCGAATTTAAAATAGCTACTAAAGAAAACATTCCTATTATATCTATAGAGGGAAATCATGATATAAGGAAGTTTTCAAGAGGAGTTAAATTTTCTAAGAGGGGACAATCATGGCTGAAATTGCTTGCCAATTTAGATTTACTGATACTCCTTGATGGTGATTTTAATGCTATATCAACAGAAATTTATAAATCTTATGATTCTAAATTGAAAACTGGTGGTAAAATACGAATTAAGAATGTTGTAATTTATGGAAATAGGTATGTTGGTCAAGCACCTAGAGAATTTTTGCCTAAGATTTATGGAGCGATTAAGAAAGAGTCAGGTTTATTCTCAATACTTCTGCAACACTTTGGGATTGAAGGACAAATGGAAAATGTACCAGGGATTTCTTTGGGTGAAATAACACAGCTTAAAGATAAAGTAGATTACTTGGCATTAGGACACTTTCATAAACAATACATCATAAATAATTGGATATATAATCCAGGATCTTCTGAGGCCGCATGTTCTATTGATGCTTCGTTTAAACGAGGCATCTTTTTAGTGGAGATTAGAGGAACCAAGAAGTTTACTAAAAATGTACGAATAATTCAATTAAAGAACAGAAAGCATAGATGGGAAACTATTTTCTTTCCAGAATATATAAGAACTAAACAAGATCTCTATAGTTTTATACTTTTAAAATTAAAATCCTTGTTTAAATATACAAATGAAACTCTAAAACCTTCAGATGTTAAGATGCCAATGTTGAATTTGGTATTCAAAGGAAAAAAGCCATTAAAATCGAAAAAAATTAATGTAAGAGAGATCAGCGAAATGATTTGTAATAATCTTCCGGTAGTGGATGTTAAAATTTATCAAAAGTTTAACAATTCTATGACTACACTAGATAGATATATATAGAACTTCAGTTAAATCATATTTAATATGTCATTCCGCAAGTTCATAAAAAATAATTTAATTTTCTCGATTATATCAATAGGATTCTTAATATGGATTGGATTTTTAATTATATTGAGTACAATAGCCAAAAGAGAAGTTATTTTCCTTGATGGTTTAGCAGGAGTTTACCCTGGAGAAGACGTAAGTACGGATTATTTGTCGATAATCCCTCCCTTTAGGTATTTTATCGAGCCGTTTGCAGGAGTAGCTTTTATTGTCGGTTATGATTTTGAGTGGGCGATTGCGTTTACCTTACTGTATCTTATTTATAGAATAATTTATTTAATTTTAAAAAAAACAAATAAAGTAAAAACAGATAAGTTTAAGAGGTTAAAGCGTCCCTTCTATAATTTCATGAGTTTTGTGTTTAAGGTATTTTCCATTACTCTTGTTGTAATTGGAATAATAATGTTAATTGGATCTTCAATTATGGGTTATTATTTCGTGAGTCGTTATTTTATGGTTATTGTCCAGTTAGGAATACGGGTGTGTGTATTGTTTTTAGTTATTAAGATTTCTCAATTAGTTATCATAATTTTTCATCCTAAATTGAAATTCCGAAAATTTTCAAAGAAAACAAGATCAAAGCGTAAAAGAAAATCAAAAATATTAAAATATTCTAGCAGATTGAAAACAGAATTAATTTTTATGGTAGGAGCATTATATTTACTACTTGGAGCTAATATATTATTAATTTCTACTCATTTTCCGACACATAGAATATATACTGAGTTAGATGATGATGAATTCTTATTTGATTTTCATGTCCACACTATTATGTCTGATGGTTGGATTACACCTGAGGAAAGAGTTAAGTGGTATATTGAACAAGGGATAACAGGGGCAGTTTTTACAGACCATGACAACATTCGAGGAGCACTCTTGGCTAGAAAATATGTGGAAGAAAGCGGATTGAGTTTTATAGTTTTCATTGGAGAGGAATGGACGGACAATGCAAACGATATTCATATGAACTATTTTGGAATAGAAGAAAAAATCGTTCCTCCTATGTCAAATACACCCTATGGTAATCCGCTTGTCTTAAACGCTTCAGATATGATAAAATATGTCAAGAGTAATGGAGGATATGTGACTGTTAATCATTATAATTATGATCCGAATCCAAATGGAGGTTTCGGAGTTCCTTATACTCTTGAGCAATTAAGTGAGTGGGGTGTAGATGGATTTGAGATAATTAATGGAGATGATGTACAAGACTATGGGATACGAGAATATTGCTTAAATAATACCAACGGTTATAATGAAAGTTTAATTTGCCTTGGTGGTTCTGATATTCATACAGGCCAAGAATTAAATGCTTTTTTAAAAATAAAGCTAGATAACCCCGCAAATAAATCAATAGATAATATTTTTCAAAATTTAAGGAAAAATGAACATCAAGTCATTACCATAAACTTACACTCAAATCTAGTAGATTTTCCTGGAGACCTTAATATTCTAGGATTTAAAATGTTGGAGGATTTCTTAAATTATCTTTTGAATTTAAACTCATTACAGATTATTTCATGGATTGGATGGTCTTGTCTATTGTATGCAGTAATCTTTTTGGTTCATAGAAAAATAAAACTACATTAAGAAAAAAAATTATAGAAGCAATTTAAAATATAGAGAGAGAGGAATGGGAGAGGATATTTAAGACTCATTAAATTTCAGAGTTCTCTATACTAGAGGAAATTAACACTTTTAGTAAAAGGATGTAAAAAATCGTATATATTATAGTAATTATAAATGTTACTGATAT
>JBHLRJ010000116.1:0-13131 GCA_048882645.1 Candidatus Thorarchaeota archaeon | reverse complement strand
ATTGAAAATCTTAGAGCAATTAATTATACACGTAATATTGAAGATGATTTCTCTGAATTTATAATTGCCTCTATGAATGGTCCTACTTATATATATCAAAAATTCGCAATAGAAGTTAGTCAATATATAAATAATATAAGTATACTTATACAAGATATTAATAATCCCTTATCCTTTACAGATGAAAATTCATGGGAAGTTGCGATATTAAATTGCTCAAATAATGGTAATCCAAACACACTGGCAGCTTTAGGAACTTTGAAAAAAGCTCATCCTATTTCTTACTCAGCTCATTGGGAAGTTTTTAATTTTAAAGAATCAGAATCCGGACCAATTTATTTAGAGATTTCAAAAACAAATATGACAACTGAGAGGGGAAGACAAAAGTATTGGTTCGCATTCAGAATAAAAATACCTAAAGACGACAGCTTGACAGGTGGAGGCCCTAAATTCCTCTATTTCAACCCTGATGGAGAACAAGAAGGGAATATTGGGGAAGGAGAAACATTTGCAATCTCACCAGATTTCCATTTTGATGATTATACAACTAATAATGTAAGAACTTCAACTGTGGAAAGTGGAACATTACATCAAGGAAATTTAAACTCTTTTAAAAATATAGATGAAGATAGATATACTGTCGGAGATACTAATAATATAACAATTGATATTACATTTGAGTTAAAGGAATTAAAGAACTCACCTCTAACTTTTTGGGAATTATATACCCAAGTATTTAAATCTCTTCTAAAACCTAGTAGTGATTTTAATTGGCTTTATGACCATTATAAATATATCTTTAGTTTTGATTTTTATCTTACCCTTAATGTATCTAATATTGCTATTATTCAATCTGCAAATCTATCTATATATAATTATAAAGGTTTAGCAGGAGATAGATGGTTACCCGTTGAATATGACATAAATCAAGGAAATGAAACAACAATTCATATATCAGTAAGAACTCCAGAAGAAAAATATGCAATTCTTTATTTTATGAATAATAATCCTGCTAGACCCACAGCTAATAATACTCTTAGGTTCAGGCTTGAATATGAAGGTATGGGGTCTGATTTCGATGTTTCTATTAATCAGTTTAAAGTAGAAGTAGGAGAATTAGAGAATCTTGATACAATCCAACGATATGATCCCAAAATCCAAAAGTTATATTTTCCTAATGAGTTGAATCTAATAAATGGTACAAGTGTACCATTTGGATCTCAGGATATCGAATCACTCTATCATATTGATGAGGACCGTTATATGGCTCAAGCATTTAACGAGAACATGCTTTTCTTCATCACATATAATGTTTTAAATGATCTTGATAGTTCATTATGGGATGTTGATTATTATGATTGGATCGCTTCTTATCCAAATCCGGTAGTACCGTTAATGGATATAAGGATCACATCTAATACGAGTGTTACTAATCCCCACGATCTCCCGTTAGCAGCATTAGCACTTTATAAAGGCAACAAAACCTTTGATATTCTCGATGAAGAATCGAATAAAGCTGAATGGATAATAATGAGTAGAATGGATCAATATGCCCATAAGAATGAAACTACGGATATTCTTCAATTTGATGCGGGTTTTACTTGGTTATTTTTAAATATACTTGATGAGTTGATAAATAATCAAGCTTTCTTTGTACTTCTCTATTACACAAATAATTCCCTCGAATTCGGATTTAACGTTTCAATAAATGAATTTAGCATTAATTTTTATATCCAAAATGCCATTTCTTCAGATATCTCATCAAAAATAGGTGTAGGTCTCAATAGTGAAACTTTACTCCCCTCTGATATAGGGTTGAAATGTTTTGGTGTAGACGTTGGAGATAGTGGATATGGTCAAGGTGTATGGGAAGAAGATATCGATGATGCGGCAATTGAACAAGGATATTTTAAATTTAATTTAACCTCACTTTGGCAATCGATACGCTTTGATGCTAGCGGTGAGTATGAAGGATTTAAAATAATTCCTATAATCGAATTTCTTGATGAACCTACTTCTCAATATATGACGGGAACGCAATATATTAGTATTAAAGTATTTGAGTCAGGGGGGAAACCTATAGATAACAAGGAGATTAAATTTGAATTATTAAACGCTAATAATATTCCGGTATTAACAACTAATGCAACATCAGATACTCAAGGAATAGCTACAGCTGTATTGAATTTTTTAACCACAGGTAATCGGTTTTCAATTCGCGTTACATTTCCAGACCAAAGTATGTTTACAGAAGCATTTCTTGTTTCGGGATATATAAGGATCGTAGACGACTTAACTCTCTTTTTGGACAGTTTTATGCAATATTTGCCTTATATCTTAATAGCTTTAGCCGCAATAGTTATAGCTATATCAGTACGACAGATTAAACGCTCAAGAAATAGAAAAGTTTGGGCCGGAGAAGCGATGATTCTGGATGATCTATTAAAGATATCATACATCATGATTATCAATAAGGATGTTGGTGTTTCTATCTATGATAAACAGATTTCCTTAGAAGGAATTGATTCAGATTTGATTTCTGG
Source organism: Candidatus Thorarchaeota archaeon (assembly GCA_048882645.1). Classification (GTDB taxonomy): domain Archaea; phylum Asgardarchaeota; class Lokiarchaeia; order Sigyniarchaeales; family SOKP01; genus Loki-b32. Next base: position 10,588 of record JBHLRJ010000116.1, on the reverse strand, counting down.
ATTTTTACAAGCGATATCACAATTCAGGTCAGAAATAAAGAAGAAAGACAGTACAGAAAGTCTAAAAGGTGAAGGATTTGAAATGGATTATTATGATTTCAAAATTGTTATTACAGACGGTAATTATGTTAGAGTCGCCTTGATTTTAGATGGTACTCCTTCTGAGAAGTTGAAAGCTAGCCAAACAGCGTTTACAGATCATTTTGAGAGGAGATATGAAGAAAATTTGAAGAACTTCACAGGAGATATTACCCCTTTTAGGACATCTGACGATTTAATTGAAAAGTATTTCAATGTTACACTTGTTTATCCTCTTCAACTAGGAAAACACTATGGTGTAGTAAAATTAAAGGGATTAGAAAAAGCACTTACCGAAGTTGCTGAACAGATACAGAAAGAGAGGAAATTTTTCTTTGTTTCAAGTCTTTTAAATTACGGATTAGCTGGGAGAAAGGCATCCAGAGATGAGATCATTAGCACCATTATCTCATTGAAGAATAAAGGGCTCATACTACCGGTAGAAATGAAATAATATTTAAAACAATTTTTTTTCTTTTTTTTATTGATTAGTAATTTGATGCTGATTTAAAAGAACCAGTTCGCTATCATTTAGGATTTATTAAAAGAAAATTCAAAAATTAAGTAATATATCTTTAATTAACTAAACTACATAAGGTTAAATCATTATATGCCACAAAAAGAAAAAAATTTCATGACTGTTGGTCAAATAGATGCTACTGGTGTAAGGGGACCTCACGAGAAAGAATTAGAAGATATAAGTAAAGCTAAAAGTGCTCTTTTTACAAATTTGGACTTACAAGTTCTTAAAGGTATAGTTCATGATGAGATAGGAGGTAAGATTGAGAACATAGGTTTTAGTGAGGATTGGACAATAACTATAGAAATGTTTCCTGAAGTAAATATTCATATGGCTTATTCTAATTTTGGGGACGAATTTGGAGATGGAATTGAAGCAGAATTCAAATTTTACTTCTCAGGAGAGCGTGTATCATGGGTACCAGGAGAAGATAGTGCAACTTATATAGACATCATAATGGATTTTATAGAAAGGAGGGTTAAAGGAGAAGAACCATTTGAAAAGAATTATCAGAAAAAATCAGAACTAATGGAAAAAGTCTTATTACAAAGAGAAGCTCCTTTCCATCTTCTAAAGGAAAAAGACAAGGATAACCTTGAAACATTTCTGGGGGCTAAAGTGAGGAAGACTGTCAATGGCTGGAGGATAAAAAAAGAGTTATTTCCTGAAATATTTACAGAGATAATTTGGGACAGAGATGGGGGATTAGATATAGAATTTAAGGGGAAAAATTTAGCAGAAAATCTAGGTAGTTATCATGCAGAGTTTATTGGTATCTTTGTTATAAATCATATTCTTAGATATATAACTGTAAATAACCTAGATAAAGAATTACCTGATATTTGTTTTATAATGTTTTCTCGGTATTTTACCAAACAGAAAAACTGGGATCATAGAACAAGATAAAAATAAAAAAATTAAACTTTTTAGGTAGCTGTCCAAAGAATCGATCTGCCTTTTTTTTCAGCTCTTTTGATTTTTTGGGCATTTTCTAAATCAGACATTATTTTCCAAATCTGAGAATTACTTAATTTAAAGTACTTTCTTAATTCTGGAGTAGTCATTTTATTTTCAGACAATATATTCGGAATTAATCTTTTTATCTCCTCAACTGTATTCTCATCAGATTCTTCAGAGCGATTATCTTCAGGCTCAACTGATTCCATTTCAGAGATAATACGGGAAGCTATCTTATTAAGCTGTTTAATATTTTCATCAATATTCTTTGGCTTCATGAATAGGCAACAGAGTTCTAAATCTTTTGGAAATGCTACGATATAAAATTGATCATATAGAATTGCTCGTGGTTTTTTACTAGATGCATTACCACCTCGAAAGGCGAGATAAAAATTCATAGCAAAATCATCCAATTTTACCATATTCTGAGCATTATCATATTCTTTCTTCCATTTAAGAAATGGACCGTCAATCATGTCAAATCCAATTAAAGCAGCCCCGAATAATTCCTCCTCATCAAAATTCATTTATTTAGTCCCCTCCTCGTTAATATTTTTTCTAATTCATTTTTTATTATCTTTACTAACTTTTTTCTTTCTTTTGGATTTATTGCTGTTAGTCCATATGTTTTTACATGAAGAAGATCTTGGACTCTTTTTGCTGTCATTCTGCCATCTTTCAATAAATCCTGCTTATTTGCTATAGCGATTATTGGGCACTCTTTCTCCACGAAATGACACGCGTAATTTATTAACTCTCTTGAATTCAAAACATTTCGAGGGGTCGAGTCTGTTACTACGAAAATCAGATCAGATCCTAACAAATAATCTTTAGAATAAGTTTTTAGATACGCACTTTGACCCGCGAGGTCCCATACTCTCAAGTAATAATCATCGAATTTTACAGTTCTTAGGTCAAGCCCATGAGTTGGTATGTAGAATCTATCAATGGGATCTTCTATTATAAGTTTCAACATAGTGGTTTTACCCACTGCAGGAGCCCCTATGAATGTGACCTTGACCATCTTATCTATTTCTGAACTTAACATAACAGTTCGATAAGAAAATGAATTATTAAGAAAGAATGAATAAAAAAAAAATATGAATCTCGATAATATCTATGTATTATTTTTTTCTCATAATTAATTTTTTCATCCACTTGGGAAGTAAAAACCCACCATACCAAAAAATTGCGCTCACTATTAAAATAAGTCTCGCAATTATTATTGTAAACGGATGGAGGTATAACTGTATGGCTGAATCTAATATCGCTCCAAGTAAAAAGGTGATATAGGCAATTATTAGTAATATACCCTTTAATTTTACCTCAGGATCTTTAGACTTAAGAGAGAGATGTGCAAATAAAAAGCCAGTTATAACAACGATTAAGATAAATATTATTAAATACACCATTATGAAAGAATAATAAGTCACATCGACTGGTGGGGTTAACTTACCTATTAAACTCGGTTCTAAAAATAAAAATATGAAAAATAATATCTCAAATGATGCTCCAAATATAGCAAATATTATTAGAATCAACTTACGCTTTTCTGTAAATAAGAACTCTGTAAAAGCTAATAACCACAAGATTATCGCTAGAGGGACTAGAGCATTTCCAATTAAAAAATAGATCTGTTCAGGAATTCCAACTCCGTTAGATATAGCTACAAGAAAAGACAGACTTGAACTCCACCAAGGTTCGCTAATTAAAATCCAAGTCATCCCAACCAAGAGGTATATTCTTTCTTTATATTTGAAATATCTCGTAAGAATAATGACGCCGACTAATAAAGAGATAACCACAAAAATAAGAGAAAAAACTCCATTTACAGTATTTAAGGGACTTAAAGACATTTTCTACAATTCCATTTTTAATTATATAAATAAATTATAGCCAGATATAAAGATTTAGATATTATAGAGAAAAAATAGAAGAATGAACGAAAAAAATGTTGGTATGATTAAACTGAAAGTTAACAAATTCTGAGATACTTTAATACATTCTTTTAACGTATCTAAGATTGCATTGAAATAATTAGGGTTTCCCCAAATCTTTACATTATCAACAATTGAAGCTTTATAATAAAATTCAACTGGTTCCAAGTAATTTTCAGCTATTTGGATAAGAGAATCTATTTTTTTTAAAATTTCGTCAATTTTAATTTTATCTCCAATAGGAGAATACCCTCTACCAGAAAACTGCCTAGCTACAGTATGAGAATCACTTGTAGTAATCTCTCCTTTCTCTATCCCCCTGTTTTGAAGTAAATTTAGAATGTAAGAGCGGATATCTACATAAGCATTATTTCCATCAAAATGTATTAATGCAGTCTTTTGACCAGTACTTTCATTTTTAAATAAATGGAGAACAATCCCTCCAATACCAATGCCGTCTTTTTCAGAATAATTTTTGAATGAACCATTCGCAACGCCGTATAACATTGAAACACCATTAGAATCTTTAATCTTTTTACTATCTAGATACTTTTTCGACACACTGATTAAATCTTGAGACTCGATCGTATCCCTTTTAATTAATACTTCATCACCAATAATTGCATTGTGAGAATCAATAATAATTATATCTTTATATCCATTTGAAATTGCATGATTTCTAATTTCATCTCCAATCCCTGCTTCAATATCATCAGAAGGGAGTGGATGTCTTGTTATAAATACAAAGGGAACATTATTAACCTCTGTTCCGATAAGCTTAGCTGAATTCGAAATTTTCCTTGAAAAATCTTTGATCTTATTTGTCCAAGCTATATTACCATCATTTCTTATAGTATGAATATCCTTTTTGATCCTATCTAAAATCTTCTCAACATTTTCTTGAGTAGTCAAATTCTGAGTGTGATCATTTGTCGTGTGATATACTGTAATTCCCGGAATGTCATTAAAGGTTTTATAAATGTGTTCTGGTAAATCAGAAGATCCACATGTCTTGAATGGCCCGAAATGTACATTAGGAATGATAATTAAGCCCTTTAAACTTTTTGTTCTTGTACTCCGAATGAGTAAATATTGAATTTTCACATTAGATTTGATTCCAACTCGGTCAAAATAGCTCTCGATAAGATCATCATTCCCTTCAGTTGTCATTGAAAGAACAAAGGCTCTAATAAATGGATACCCGCTCATACCTGTCGCTTCTTTGTAAATATTACTTACCTGAAATAAGCCCCTTCTATATGGTATTGCGAATAGAAGTGCACAAACAACAAAAAATGCCATAACTTTACTGAAGAACAGAAATGCTAAAGTAATAGCTTCTGTTAAGGGATAATCCCAAATATACTTATAAATACTATATAGAATTATCGACACTACTGGTTGAACTAATGATAAGATTAAATAACCTGGTCGTCCTACAGTAGTGAACGAAAAATATACTACAAATGCAACAATATAGGAGAGAACAGCCCCTAATATAAAGAAAACTTCTTGGAATGTACTATTATCTAAAACTGTAGCTAAAACTCTTCCAAAAAACCATGTAACTCCCATTACTGCAGAAAAAAAGACATTCATTTGAATTGCCCATCCTTTGGGAGGAGTTCGTAAAACAGGTGCCTTTCTGGAGTAAAATAAAATTGAGAAGACAGCACCAAATCCAGAAAGTATTAAGAAGAACACAGTATATCTTAAAAAGAGAAGAGGATCAAAGTTTCCACTAGCAAACGCGTCTAGTATTACAGATAAAATCCCAAGAGAGAGTGGAGTACCAAAAAAGAGAGAATAGGCTAAAATTTTCGATGAAAATAGCTCCATATAAGATATTAAACCAGGAATTTGACGGGAGGACTGTTTTTTAAGAAACATAACAAAGTTCTTTAAAGAAATTATTATTGATAATTCATACCTAAGGTATTCACTTCAATTATAATGAATAAATCATATTGATATATCTATTTCTAAAAAATTATAAATAAAATATTTTGTTCTAGAGAATATGGAGGAACAAAATACGCGTAGATTAGAAAGCCTTGCGGAAAAGGGCTTTAAAGAAATTTTGGTAAATGGCTTTAGATTATTTACACAAAATTATAAAATTTTAATATTACCTTTAGGATTATTTCAAATATTAATAGTAGTCTTAAACACATTCTTATTAACTAATTTTAGCTGGTTTGTTGATTCTTTAGGGATCAACGTAATGGATCTCTTAGATAAACTATTAGAAACTGGAACCCTTACACCAGGTGAATGGGAATTGATTTCACTATCACTAATATTAGACATCCTTTATTTATTTCTCTCTAACTTAATTATGGCTTTATGCATTACGATTTCGATGTGTTTAACAAGTAATTATCTCTTTAAAAAATATATGTATGAGGAACCTGACTTTACTCAATCAATCAAGAAAGCAATTAATAAAAAAATGCTTTTACCAATTATTATTATTGGTGTAATTCTCCCTATGGGTTCTTTTTTATTGTTTATACCCTCGATCATAATATTTTACTTATTTATTTTTCTGGTATTCACATATAATATGGAAGGTGATGAAAAACCCATTAAAATTGCTCGAGCTGTTTCTAAAGGTGCCTTCTGGAAGGTAATTGGAGTAATGGTAATCCATTTTCTATTAATATTAGTAATTAATTTTGTATTTCAATTAGCGATTGGTCCACTCGTAAATTGGATTGATCCAAATACAAAAAATTATGGACTTATCTTTCTCTCCCAGATTTTAGCAAATTTGATTAATATTTTATTAGCTCCCCTGTTTATCTGTTTATTAACATCTTTATTTGCTTCTTTGAAGGCCAAAAAAGATTTAATTGGAATTTATCTCCAAAAAGGATTATTTCCAATGAGGAAAAAGTATGAAGACTCATATTCAAGACTAGTCCAGAATTCTATAGAGGAGCCCACAAAAGAGTTTTCTTCGCAAAAAATGCAAATAGAAGGTAAATTCTACTGTCCCTTCTGTGGGATTCTTGTAGAAAAGCCTAAGAAATTTTGTTCCCATTGTGGAAAAGAATTTTCATTTATAGATAAATAAATATAAGAGATTTCAAAAAAAATGTATATAAATATAAAAAAAAAGTTTGAATTAGACAAAAACACCATTAATAATCCAATCGTCCTGATTGGATGGCCTGGAATAGCGTTAGTTGCAAAATTAGCAATTTCTTCAATAAAAGACTCCATTGAAGCCAAAGAATTTTTAGATATTCAATATTTTGATTTCCCCCCGAAATCTGTTATTGAAAAAGGTTTTTTAGAATTACCATCTGCTAAAGTTTATTATAAACCAGCTAAAAATGGAGATGGAAATGACTTGTTTATATTAACAGCAACTTATCAACCACAGACTCCTGAAGGTGTGTTCGAGTTCTCAAAAATATTTTGTGAAGAAATGCATGAATTAACAAAAGGAAAGGTTAAAATGTATGTAAGTACGGGAGCGATGATAACTGATGTGGTTCATGATACACCAATTGTTTATGTTTGTGGTACTGATCAAGACTTAGTGCAATCCTTCCTCAAATTTGATAATACAAAATTATATGAAGGAGGTACTATTTCAGGTGCGAACGGAATTGTACCAGCATATGCGGGTGCAAATAACTTCGCCCCAGGAGTTTGCTTATTGGCAGAAACATTACCCTTACCAATGATGACATTAGATCCCCGTTCATCCAAAGCATTGGTTTCCTTATTAAAAGAATATTTCTCAATAGATATGGATTTCAGTAAACTAGACGATAAAATAAAAGAGATGGAAAAAGTCTTTGAATCATTCAAGAAACAGGCTGATCAGTTTTTGAGCCCACCTCGAGATGATAAAGGGACTGATTCTTATTTTCGATGAAAATTTAACTATCTGACTAATAAATACTTTAATCTGAACAGCTCTAGTTTTTTAAAAACTTTAAAACGCATTGAAAATTCAATGGTAGTAATATTTAATAATTATAAAAGTAAATGAGAAAATAATGAAACTCATAAAATTGTTTGAACCTTTAAAGATTCGAGATTTGGAAATAAAAAATCGAATTGTCATGCCATCTCTGGGTTTGGGTTACACACCTAAAGGAGAAATTACTGACGTTTTCACTAATTTTTACGAAAAACGAGCAAAAGGTGGAGCAGGGTTAATCATAATTGGTGGTTTAGGCATTAATCCAAATAGTGGAGGTACACCCTATATTGGAGATGACAAATTTATTCCAGGATATACAGCATTCGCTGAAAAAATACATAAACACGGTGCTAAAGTCATGGGACAAATAATGCATCAAGGTGCATATTTTCCCAGCCCAAAAGCAGTGTCTGCTTCTGCTGTGAGATCAAACCTTACACGATTGGTGCCTAAAGAATTAACTATCGAAGAAATAAAACAGATACAAGAAGATCATGCATTAGCCGCAGAACGCTTATTAGAAGCAGGTTTCGATGGTGTAGAATTACTTGGAAGTGCAGGTTATCTTATTACTCAGTTTTTGAGCCCATTAATCAATAAAAGAACCGATGAATATGGTGGATCTTTGGAAAATCGGTTAAGATACCCCCTCGAGTTAATAGAACATGTGAAAAAGAGAGTTGGAGGTAAAATGATAGTAGGAATGCGAGTTGCAGGTGATGATTTTGTTCCAGGCTCTAACGATTGGACACAAAGCCCAATATTTTCGAAACATTATGTAAAAGCAGGAATAGAATTCTTAAACGTAACAGGAGGATGGCATGAGACCAGAATTCCACAAATTCCTATGATGGTACCGCAAGCTGCATATGTATATCTCGGTGAAAACATTAAAAAAGAAGTGGATGTACCAGTTTTTATGGCAAATCGTATAAATGATCCTATAATAGCAGAGCAAATCTTGAGAGATGGAAGAGTAGATGCAATTAGTATGGGAAGGGGATTAATAGCTGACCCAGAATTGCCCATTAAAGCAAAAGAAAATCGATTTTGGGATATTATGAAATGCGTGGCTTGTAATCAAGGCTGTTTTGATACAATTTTCAGTGGTAGATCAGTTGTATGTATGAGAAATTACATTACTGCAAAAGAAGGAGATATTGACCTAAGTAAGAAAACTGATAAACCTCAAAATGTATTGGTCATTGGAAGCGGTCCCGGCGGACTTGAAGCGGCTCGAATTGCTGCAGTACTTGGGCATGATGTGACAATAGTGGAAAAGAGTGAATCTATAGGTGGACAGATGAAGACTGCTGCTGTTCCGCATAGTAGAAGAAACATCTCGGAGATGATAAGTTATTATGAAGCACAAATTCGTCATCGGCATATAAAATTAAGACTCGCAACCGAAGCCACTCCAGAATTTATCAATGATTTTAATCCAGATGCAGTTATATTTGCAACTGGAGTAAAATTCTCCATCCCTGATATCCCTGGAATTGACGGCTCAACAGGAAGCGATATATGTTTCGCAGATGAAGCTTTATCTGGAGATTATGTTGTCGGAAAAAACGTCGTTGTTGTTGGCGGGGGAGGAACTGGTTTAGAAACGGCAATTTGGGCTGCTGAGTTAGGAGCCATTAATTCTGACATTGCTCACTTCCTTAGCTTTTATGAATTAATACCTCAGGAAGAAATTCTCAAAAGATGGTTGAAGGGAAATCGAAATGTTTCCATAATAGATGTACTACCAAGACTAGCTCCAGAAGTGGGAAGAACCACAAGAGGGTATTTAATTGGCATTTCAATGAAATTGCAGATAAAAGCAATTTTAGGGGCGGAAATCACAAAATTCGAAGGAAAATCATTGGAGTATAAAATTAAGACTGAGGATCAGGAAGAAATCCATACTATAGATAACGTTGATACTTTTATTTTGGCAACTGGAGTAAAGAGTAATACTGACCTTTATGATAAAGTAAAAGCGATGAATCCACCATATAAAATCTTCAATATAGGGGACAGTAAAGAGCCAAGAACAATGTTAGAAGCAATACATGAAGGATTTGAAGCTGCTTATAATCTTGATAAGTAAGAAGGATTAGTAAAATAGAACCATGTTTTTTTAATTTTTTTCAAAATTGTAAAGGTAAGAATTCTCATCAAATAATTGACATTGGATATATGATTCGAAGTGCAAGATACAAATATTGTAAAGAGCACTAATAAGATTGAAGAAAATTTAAACGATATAAATGAACAATCGCGTAATTATATAAAGGATGTCTTAACACTTATTAATAAGGAAATTGGGGTAAATAAGATAATATCAATACTCTTATTTGGCAGTCAAAGAGCAAAATGTGATGTTACCGCTGTATCTGACTGCGATTTATTAATTATCTTCAAGAATCGTGTATCAAATCATCATATTAAGGAGATTGAAAGATATTTTATTGCTTTAGAAATAAAACATAACTTTCGAGATTTTAGTGATAAACTCACTAAAAATATATTGGGAGTAATATCTCAGACCACAGGGATATTTGTCAGCCATTTTCTCACTAAAACAAAATATTGGCAGGAAGCAAACTTCCATAAAATTTTTCGAGTTAACAAAGTATTTTCAACTCTGTTTGCTCCTCGCAATATTGTTTTAGGAAATGTGGTTACGAACAGCACAACTCTCTACGGAACAGAATTAAGAGATAAGATTCGACCGAGAATTCAAATTAAATTCATTGAGATGATCAAGAGTACTATTATGAACCTCATGATTTCACTATTTTCAATTCTATTAACTTTATTTAAAAGACTCCAACCAATAAAGTATCAATTGGAGGCGATAAAATGGGCATTAAAAGCTTCAAATTTTTATTGTTATCGAGATTCAGAATCATTAAAAGAAATTACTGAACGATTTATAGCTTTTGAAAAAATTCATTCTCAAAAACGCGCTAGACATTTTTATACTGATTTTCTTAACCTACGAAAAGCTCCTGTTAATAAATTCAGTTTTATGATTAGGTGTCCTATTCGTATTATAAAAATCCACATTAAAGCAATAACTTATCGAAGATATGTTGGAAGAATGAAGAAATTAAAAGTAATTCCTAAACGATTCGAACCAGTTGTACCAGATCATACTTTTCC
>JBHLRJ010000115.1:0-13383 GCA_048882645.1 Candidatus Thorarchaeota archaeon | reverse complement strand
TTTAGCGCATCAACTATTGGCGTTGACTTTCCATTGAATGGTTGGACTATTATAATTTCTGGAGTTTTATTTAATTGATACGCCGATTCTATTAGACCTGCCGGACCTACACCTCCAGATACTGTTTGTACGTAGCAAGCGTCACTATTCATTAAGTTGTATTTATTTAAGGCTAACCCAATTTGTGCATATGCAGCAGTTTTAATATTATTAGTAGCACTTTTAACTCTATAATTAAAAGATAAACGCTTAATGAGTTGTTTAGCGATATTTCTAACATCATCCAAGGTGGAATTTTTTATTACAATGTATTTAACATAAGGATTGCTTTCAATCACTCTCTTAGAAACCTTATAAGCAGATACCTGAGGAACTAATAGAATAGCATTTATGTTTTTATTCCTTGTTTTATTGTAATTCTTTATAGCTCTCGCCATACCCTCAACGGTATTCCCCGAAGAAGGTGAAACTACATAGTCAAAATCTTCTTTATCATAAATATGAAAAAGATAATTACTGTCTGTATCTTTAAATGTGGGTATATTCCAAAAAAGTCCAAATAAATTTTTGTTAGGTATAATTTTAGGGAGCTTTTTCACATAAATTGAAATAATTGGTTTATAGTTTGATTCTACAACTTGACCTGTTAGCTTATAATAAATTTTATCACTAAAATTCCAATTAACTCCCCCAATTTGCTTATAAGAACTATTGATGGATCTAAAAATTTTATTACTATCCATTACATTTCTTTTTTCTATCATCTATAGCTACTTCTTTTCATTTCGAATTTTAAGAGGTGCCTTTTATTATTCAGGATTACACCAATCTGGTTCTTTTGGTGAAGGAATTTTTTGACATTGAAGTTTAATTTGACATTTATTACATATACTAGAAGATTTGCAGAAATTTCCAAAACATATGGGAATCTCTTTTAAGTTCATTACATTTACCAGATTTCCTCACACCTCAAAAGCTTTTAATATTTATAAAAATTAATGACATCCATATTAAAAAAATTGGCATAGATATTTAAATGTTCTGACATATTATGACATAGAATATGACATAAATTTTATTTCACAAATTAAATGTGATATTATGAGTATGTCTAGTGAAAAAAAAATTCAGAAAAAATCTGTTCATGCTACAATCTCAGACGAGTCATTTAAAATCTTAGAACATTATGTTAATGAATTCGGCTCAAAGTCTGCTGTGGTAGATTTTGCCCTCAAGCTTATGAAAAAAACTAAAGAACCTCATTTAGAAGATCAAAGAAGAATTTGGTGTAGAGCAAGAGATGAACTAAATATGCTCTTGGTTGGAAAAACAACATTCCTTAGTTATATTAAAGGTGATATTGACAAAGCTTATAAAGAAAACATTGCAATCGAAGCAATCGAGTGGTACTTGGGAAAAAGGAAAGAAGAGATGACCTTAAAACAATTTTTGGAAGGTCTCAAAGGAATGTGGCAAGTGGCTAATTACTTTTATAATATAGAATTAGAGTTAAATGAGAAGGGTACCTTTCAAATGAGATTCAATCATGATTTGACAAGTGATTATAGTACATTTTGGGCACGTTATTTTGAAAAGTTATTATTGGACAATTGGGAGTGTTTTGTGGAATCATTTATCCGCAATGAGTCTTTTTATTTAATTATAAGAGAAGAATAATAAGATAGATTAGGCTTATCCAATTATATCTCCATAATTTCTATAGCTTTAAAATATTCATTAATTTTGATGTGAGCATAAACCTTAATTTAAAGAAAACCTATATAATTATTTGATAAAGATGGAGAGTTAATCTTTATTGCCTTAAATAAACTTTTACAAAAAGATTTTATTATGCCGGAAAGTGGTGATATTTTATATGACTTAAACAAGGTATTTATTCCTTGTCGAACCGTCTTAGAGATGGAGGCTTTAACTTCATTATTTCTTGAATATTACAATTATGATGCTATCAAAGAAATACCTCAAAGTCAACCAACAAGCCATAGACTGATAGAAAAGTTTCATGTACTAGACTGTGAACCTCTCGAACATATAATTGAATATTTTATGGACGTTATCGTAAGTAAATTAAAGCCTATTGTTATGTATGAACGCGATCATCATGATAGGTTCAGAATGGGTAATGTAGTAGCATACACTAAAACAAGATTATGCTTATATTTTGCTTTACATCGATTAAAGTTGAAATTTCTAGTTATTAAACATTTTATGGACAAGTTCAAGGAGAATGGTTTTAAATTAGATGTTTCTGAAGATCAAACTAATTTAGGAGCACATACGTTTCTTTCTGCTTTTTATCAGGATTATTATGACAAAAATAATATGAATCTCAAACTCATGTTATCTTCAAAAAGAATGTCAGAGAGGGTGAGTAAATTAATGGACACTTCAAAAACGATTACCAATGAAGATATCATTAATGCTATAACCTTCAGAAAATTTCTTGATGACAAGCATAGGATTTTGTTTATTATGAAGGAAATTAAAGCTTCCCTATTTGTATGCAAATTAATGTTTGCCCAAATGGATGTGCATACACCGTTCACGATCCCTGGAGAAACTTTAATTGATGCTGAAGAAATGATGATCAACCAGGATTTTATCCCTGAATTGATACCTGCAATGTCTCGCTGTTATGTAGGTGAATCTGCGACACCACTTGAAGATTGTTTCACTGCTTATGATTTTATGATGAATAAAGTTTTAGAAGGAATAAACTATGCCATAGAACTAGCGTCTGGGGGCCAAATACATCTTGATCTGGATGGAACTATATATAATACTGGAAATATATTTGAAATTTAGCTTCATAGAACACCCACCTTCTCAGATTTTACGAAATTGTATGTTGTTTCATTTATAAAAGCATAAATTAAATCATTTATTTCAGAATTTAATGAAATTAAGTTTATTAAAGATAGACGAGAGCCGATTTACACATGACTATAATCAAATGTTGATGATTGTAGTTCTAAATAGCTTAGGGTTCTTTTTCATTGGCTTTTGGATTCCACTTGTGGCAATAGCAAACATGACAAATTCTCTTATTGCAATAAGCTTAGTTGTGACTTCTAATGTTATTGGTCGCATGATAAGCGGTTTTATCGTGGGATTCATTACTGATCGGATTAAATCAAGAACTAAGCTAGTTTTATTAGGCTCATTCGGGAGAGCTATCGCTTATTTTATCATATATGCTTCTTTTATTACATCTCAAATTTTAGTTTTAGGGATAGGACATTTTATCCTTGGATTTATGGCGGGAGTGTTTTGGGTTCCATTTAATATATTAGTCGCAGAGAAATCAAACAAAGATAACCGTTCTCAAGCCTATGGAAAGAGAGATTCCATGAACGCTATAGGGCAGATTATTGGTGGAACGTTTGGATTCACACTTCTTATGATTTCAAGCATTTTTACCAATAATCCTGTTATTATTTATAGCGCTATTCCAATATATGGTCTTTCAAATATTTTTGCAGGGATTTTATTTAATCGAAAGGTAGATGAAGCGATTAAATTTTCATCAATTCAAGATATAAAAAACGAAGAAAAAAAAACAAGCTCTAAAGTTCTCACTTCACCATTGATGATTATCGGAGCTCTTTTTCTACTAGCTGTTCTTTTTTTAGGCAGTATTAATGCTAGTATTGCTAGACCATATCTGAACATATATTTAACTACAGAAATTATGGGGCTTCCAGCTTCAGAAGCCGATAAGAATTTGTTAGCTGTATGGGCTTATCTTCCAGCAGGGTTGTTAGCCACAATTTTGGCTCCAAAGCTTGGAACGCTCGTGGATAAGTTACGTCCGTTCGTAGGAATTACAATAACTGGCTCATTAGGGGCTTTAATGACCTGGTTAGTAATTAATTCACCTAATATTTGGATATTCTCGATTCTATTATTATTTGACTTAGCAATTGGGATGGCTGCCGGTTTAATCTTCCAAAATTTAGTGAGCAGAATTTCTACTGAGCACAGAGGGAAGATTTTTGGAGTAGGTGATTTCTTTACATTTTTAGGAAATACTATTGGCCCCATTATTGGTGGAATTGTGTATCAACTTATTAGCCCCCAATTTCCATTCATTATTTCAATTTTTATAGAATTATCATTGATCCCATTGTATTTAATGGCTGTCCGTCTTTTGCTTCCTCATATAGCAGAATCTTATGAAAGGAAATAGCATGATTTAAAATCCTTATCACGTTAGGCAAGTAGTATGATACAAAGGTATTATAGCGCTAAGGACTATGGACTTCTTACCAAATAAAATATATACCCTCTTGCTAAAGAGTATATAATAAAAAGTAAAATGTATAAAAATAATAAAAATAAGGTTTTTTTAAAAACTTTTAATATTCATTTGGCATCTTTTTAAGTTCAGCTAATGAAAAAACAGGTCCGTCTGTACAGACATACTTATTTCCGATGTTACATCGACCACATTTACCTATACCACATTTCATTCGCATCTCTAAAGAGTTAAGGATTTGCTCGTCTTTCCAATTAAGTTCTTGCATAACTGCAATAGTAGTTTTAATCATTATTGGTGGTCCGCAGATCACAGAAATTGCATTCTCAGAACTTGGAGCAACTTTTTTAACAATAGGCGCAGCAAATCCTACTTCTTCAGTCCAACCCTCCGCTTCGCGATCAATGGTTAGAACTACCTTAATATCATCCCTTTTTTTCCATTCATCTAAAATGTCTTGATATAAGACTTCACCAGGGTCTCGGTTTCCATAAATCACAGTTATATCCCCATAATCTTTACGATGTTTCTCATCTAATATATAGATTATTAGAGACCTTAACGTAGAAAAGGCAAATCCTCCACCTATAACTACTATGTTTTTCCCCTTCATTTCTTCAACAGGCCAACCATTACCACATGGCCCTCTTACGCCGATAATATCTCCAACCTCACTGCTATGGAACGAAGACGTGACCGTTCCCATTTTCTTGATTGTGAATTTAATAGTCCCTTCTTCGGTTGGGGAAGAAGCAATTCCAATAGGACATTCTCCTTTTCCAATTATACTAATCTCCGCAAATTGTCCGGGGATATAGTTAAATTTCTTGTAGTCCTCTTCATTCTTAAACTCAAGTTCAATGGTTTTTATATCGTTAACTTTATTTTCTGTAACTATGGATTTGATTCTGGTAAGATAAGGAATATATGGATTAGACAACTACATTCTCCTCCTTTGTTTCTATTTTTTCAATTTTTCGTAAGTGAGATCGAAGATCATTATTTGCTGGACATACCATAATACATCTACCACATCCCACACAACCAAGCAGGTCATAATTAGTTGGATAATAGCTGAATTTATGCATTATTCTATTACGACACCGTTGGATTTTTGTATCGCGAGGGTTGTGTCCACTCGTTTCAAGAGTATATAAGCACGATTGGCAAGTATCCCAAATTCTAATTCTCCTCCCTTTATGCTCGTATTGATCTGTCTCATCAATAACATCGAAGCATGTACATGTTGGACATAAATAACTACAAGAACCACACCCAATACATACTTCACTAATCTCATCCCATACTGGATGATCAAAACATGTTTCTAAGTTACTTACAACTGTATCGACATCTATCTTAGTAACTATTGATTCTTCTGCCTTTTTTGCTAATTCTTGAGATTTTTTCACATCTTTATCACTAGCATCAGAGAGCCACGATAATTTCTTAACAATTTCTTTCCCCTTATCACTAATAGCCTCAACTAAATAAGTTTCACCTAGATCAGTTAAAAACACATCCATGTTTTCTTTATTAAAGGGATTTCCTCCTACAGATGTACAAAAACATGTAGACCGTGGAGTATTACATCCCATTCCTATAAGCGTTGTATTTTCTTTTTTCTTAAGATATATCTCATCTTTCCAGTTTCCATGAAAAGAAAAGAAATTCGCAAATAATACATAGCTATACGCATCGCAGGGACGGATCCCAAGAATCATATATTTTTGATCAAGATCTTGTCTATCAGTAATCTCTACATCCTTTTCATCTAAAGAGTATTCAAACAATACTTCTGATTGTGGAAATAAAATTGATTTTGGAGGAATCTTAGAATTCAAATAATCTAGTACAATATCATCAGGATTTTCAATCTTCTCAAAAACAATATTTCCCTTCTTCTTAACTGGAGCATAAAAGTTATATTCGCTCTCAAATTCTTTATATAATTTTCCTATATCCTCTTTCTTTAGTATTTTTTCTTCCATTCTCTAGTTCACCTCTTTAATCTTCCTCCAACATAAATTCTTCTGCATCATCCATACTAAAATTCATCATTGGAGGAAGAATTTCTGCATTGAGCCCGGATGTGTAATCAAATCGCCTTTTGACTATTTCTTCTAATTTCCTCGTGATCACATTCAAATCAATGCCTACAGGGCATACTGAAGAACATGCACCACACGCAACACATCTCCCTGCCAAGTGAAACGCTCTTATTAAATGAAATACAATTACATCAGTCATTTCAGTAGTTTTACCAAACCAGACAGGTAGATTCTGATCGACAAAACAAAGATTGCAGTAACAAACCGGACAAGCTTGGCGGCATGAATAACATAATGTACAAGGTTCTAATGCTTCTTTAATATATTCCCATTTCTCTTCAGCTGATTTTGATTCAAATTCTACAACATCTGTGAATTCATCATGTACTGAATCTAATTCTTGACATTCACCAACACACCCATCTTCTTTAGATGAAGGTGATTTTACCTTACATACCTTGCATAACTCGTTAATATACTGTTCATATGGAAATTTTTGTTCCCAATCTTTACCTTTCACAACAATATCATCTCCATCTATAATTAAATCAAGAATCTCTTTCTCTCCTATTTCCATATCAATTTTGCTTCTATTAACATTTCCGTTACACTTAATACCTATCATCTTTATATTTTCTAGGTTAACTTGTTTCTCCACAGCTAAAAGATTTACTGCTCTGCCAACACATCCTTTTGCAACAATGCCAATTTTCAGAGATTTTCCTTCTGAATCACAAAGTTGGGGCATTAAAGGAGCCAAATATCTAGCCAAATTAATATAACATAAATTATTCCATATTAGTTTATCTACATCTTCTTCTTTCCTTATAATAATCGGCGTAGAACTTAAAGGCACTGTACCTTCAGAATAGCCGATTATTACATCAACTTGTTTTTCACTTAGTAATTTTTTTGCGTTTTCTCTTATAGAATTTTCAATTTCTTTATTTTCAGCTTCGATTCCCATTTTTAGCACCACTCCTTCTTAAATTTTGTATTAGGCCCTAGTTTTTTTACTATATTTGTAGTTTTCTTAACTAGTGTTGCAAATCGTTCACCTTCGGCAGCCGAAGCCCACATAAAATTTACCCTTCCTGGCTCTATGCCAAAGAATTCTAAGAGTTCGTTTAGTATCGCAAAACGCCTTCGAGCAACTAGATTTCCACTAATATAGTGGCAATCACCAGGATGGCAGCCTGAAATAAGAACACCATCCCATCCATCTGTTAAACTTTTTATAATAAAATAGGGATTGACCCTTCCAGAGCATGGAACCCGTACAATTCTTATATTTGGTGGATATTGAATTCTACTAACTCCTGCTAGATCCGCTCCAGCATAAGAGCACCAATTACATAAGAACGCAATGATTTTTGGTTCCCACTTTTCATCTACTTTCTTTTCTTCTAACACAGTTTCTGTCATTTTTTTATAACCTCGCAGTAATCATTTCATAAATTTGTTCAGATGTAAAACCTAAAATATCGATGGCACTACATCGACAATTCCCACTACAAGCTCCACATCCTTTACATAAAGCTGTATTTATTGAAGCCACAAGTCCAAACCTTCTATCTTCAATCATTTCTATTGCATTATACGCACAATTTTCTACACACATACCACACCCGGCACAGCGAGCCATGTTGATTACAGCTGTTTTACCCTCAGCTTCAATTTCATCTTTAGAAAGGATTGTACATGCCCTCGAAACAGCAGCATTAGCTTGAGAAATAGAATCCTCAATTGTTTTTGGACAATGTGCTGTTCCAGCGACAAAAACACCTTCTGTAGCAAAATCAACTGGACGAAGCTTTACATGGGCTTCCAAATAAAAATTATCATCATTTAAAGGCACTTTAAGCATTTTCGCAAGGTCTTCATTTTCCTCGTGAGTTGCAACGATACCTGCACTTAATACTAATAAATCTGCGGGTATAATTAAGTCTCCCTCTTTTGGAGATTTAACATTCACTTTTAATAATGATCCTTCTGGAATTATTTCAGGAGGATTGTTTTCATCATATCGGAGGAAAATAACTCCCGCTTCTCTTGCCTTCCTGTAATACTTTTCTTTAAATCCATATGTTCTAATATCTCGGAATAAAACTGTAACTTCGCTTGACGGATTTAATTCTTTAACTAACAATGCATTTTTAATAGCTTCTGCGCAACACATCTTACTACAATAAGGATGTTCATCGTTACGAGAACCTACACACTGAATCATTACTATAGATTTCTTATCTTTTACCGCTCCATTAGTATTAAGGATTTTTTCTAATTCAGATTGTAGAATAACATTTTCATTTTCCCCATACAGAAATTCTTTTGGCTTATACTCTTTTGCACCAGTCGCTACAATAACGATACCATGGTCAAATTCTACTCTATCATTTTTTGGGCCATAGGCTACTGTAGACTTAAAATTTCCAATATATCCATCTATAGCTTCAATTTCAGCATCAGTATAAACATGAATAAATTCATTCGAGTTTACTTTTTCAATAAGATCTGCTAGATAAGCTTGAACATCTCCACCTTCAAGCGTATGATATATATGGTTCGCAAATCCGCCTAATTTTGATTCTTTTTCAATTAAGTGAGTTTCTATTTCTTGGCTCGCAAAATTAAGTGCTGCAACCATACCCGTTATACCTCCCCCTATAACCATTGCCTTTTTTGTGACCCCAAGTTTGATCCTATCTATTGGAGCAATTCTCCTTGCTTTGTTAACTGCCATTCTCACAAGATCTTTTGCTTTTTGCGTTGCTTCTTTCGGCTGATTCATATGAACCCATGAACACTGATCACGTATATTAGCCATTTGGAAGAGGTATCTGTTTAATCCTGCTTCACGAATCGTTTCTTGAAATAATGGTTCATGCGTTCTCGGAGTGCAAGAAGCAACAATAACACGATTTAAATGATAATCTTCTATTGTATCCTTAATTATTCCCTGGGTATCAGCAGAACAGGTATATAAATTTCTATCAGCTATGACTACATTTGGAAGAGTACTTGCATATTTAGTGACTTCTGGGACATCTACATACCCTCCAATATTAATTCCGCAGTGACAGATGAATACACCTATTCGAGGTGGTTGTCCTGCTACAAAAATTTCAGGAGGTAATGCTTTTTCTGTAATTAAGGTACCCCTCTTAGAGTATAAAAGTTGATTTACACAACCAGCGGCCGCACTTGCTTGAGTAACCGTTTCAGGGATATCTTTAGGTTGAGAAAAAGCTCCACATGCAAAAACACCTGGTTTTGTTGTTTGCACAGGGTTAAACACATCTGTAGCTGCAAATCCAAATTCATTTAATTCAATTCCAAACTTTTCAGCAAGATATTTGGCATCATTAGGAGGATTCAATCCAACTCCTAAAACAACCATATTATAAACTTCTTCAACGACTTTTCCATCCTCGGTTTCATATCGAAGCTTCAAATCTCTAGTCTCAGGTACTTCTTCTACCGAAGAAATTCTACTCCTCACATACTTGATACCATATTCTTCTTGAGCTCTAATTATATATTTGTCAAAATCCTTTCCATAAGCTCTAATATCCATACTAAATATGGTGGGTTTTACTTCGTGTTGATGCTCATGAGCGATTACTGCTTCTTTTGCTGTATACATACAACATACCGAAGAACAATAGGGCTGTCCCTCTCCAGAATAATCCCGTGAACCAACACATTGAAGGAACGCTACTTTTCCAGGGATATCTCCATCAGAAGCTCTTAAAACTCTCCCTGCATAAGGACCACTTGCACTTAATATGCGTTCAAATTCGATACTAGTTACTACGTTTTTATACTTGCCATAACCATACTTATTTGCCTCTTTTGGAACGAACTCATCGAACCCAGGCGCTAAAACAATCGCACCAACGCTAATATCAACTTCCTCATCTTCTCGGTCATATTCAACTGCTTTTGCCTTGCATACACCAGCACACACACCACATCCAATACAATATTTTTTATTAATGGCATAAACAAGTGGAACTGCTTGAGGATATTTTACTGAAGTTGCGGCATATCTCGCTAATCCTTCATTAAATACATCAATTGCCTCAACTGGGCAATTTCGGCCACATACTCCACAACCCGTACATATATCTGGATTTATGAAAAGAGAATTCTTTTTTACTTTAACTGTGAAGTTTCCTGCCTCTCCAGAGACATTTAATATTTCACAATTTATATTCAAATCTATATTTTGATGACGGCCAGTTTCTACCAACTTTGGGCTAACTATACACATCGCGCAATCATTAGTTGGAAAGGTTTTATCTAATTGGGCCATAACCCCTCCAATACTTGTTGAAGATTCAACTAAATAAACTTTATAGCCAGAATTTCCTAAGTCTAGCGCTGCTTGGGATCCCCCGATACCAGCCCCGACAACCATAACTGCTCCTATTTTTTCCATTTTTTATCCTCCTTACATTTTATAAAACATTGGAGTAATTCCAACAATTTCTCCAAAGTCAACCAAACCTCGCGTTTTTAATACTGTCATATGTTCCAATACAACACTTGGATCTATTTCTAATTCAGCAGCTAAATCCTTTACAGATCTTCTTTCCTTTTCTAATGAAATTAAGATTCTGTGCCGTTCATATTCTTCAATTATAGCTGAATCAAATATCTCATTAAACTTTTCAATTGATATCTGCTCTCCGTACACATTTTCCTGCTCTGTAATCTTTCTTTCTCGCCCTACTAAAACTCTCATTCGATCTCCTCCAGCAGCTTCTTCCATCGCTCTAAGCTTTTCGAGTATTTCCTGATCTGGATTGTCTCCACCTGCGGGAGATGGTCCTAATGATTTTATGTATTCTGTAAATTCTGTAATAACTGATGCATATCTAGCACCCTCTGAAGCAGATACCCATTCTAGCTTTACTCTATTATCAAAATCTATAAGTTTTAGAAATTTTTGTGCCATTTCAAATTTCTTCACAGCTTCATAATTACCTTCAAGATAATGGCAATCACCTAAATGACAACCTCCAATAAAAACTCCATCCGCTCCAACTCGAAGAGCCTCAAAAATAAATTTTGGATCAATTCTTCCAGAGCACATAACGCGAATAACTCGAATATTTGGTGGATATTGCATTCTACTGACTCCCGCTAAATCTGCTCCAGCATAACAACACCAATTACATAAAAATCCTAAAATTTTTGGTTCGTACACCATTTTATTTACCTCCAAACGCATAAATTTCAGATAATATTTGCTCATCTGTGAAATGTCTAATTATTATCGCATGGTTTGTACAAGTAGCACCACATACACCACATCCTTTGCATAGTACTTGCGTTATTTCGATTTCATCTTCTTCATTTTTACGTATTGCTTTATAAGGGCATACTGTCACACATACTTCGCAACCACTACATAAGCTTTTATTATAATCGGGTAAGAATGATGTTGCACCTTCCACCTCAATTGTATCGTGAGAAATTATTGTGCTTGCTCTTGATGCGGCTGCATATCCTTGTGTTATAGATTCAGTAATATCCACAGGCCATTTTGCTGAGCCACAAACATATACTCCATCTGTTGCAAAATCCATAGGTCGCAGCTTTACATGAGCTTCCAAAAAGAATTGATTTTCTTCTAAAGGAACTTTTAACATTTGGGCAAGTGCTTTATTATCCGTATTAGCAACTAAAGGTGTTGAGAGTACAAGCAAATCATAAGGAATAATCATATCCTCTCCTAAGTATTCATTATAGAATTTAATTTGCTTTTCTTCTACAATTGGTTCTTTTTCAAGATTATATTCCATAAAAATTATTCCTTCCTCTCGAGCCCGTCTATAATAATCTTCATAGTAAGTACCTGGTGTATATAAATCCCTAAACAGAATTGTTACATTTGCCTCAGGATTATTCTCTTTGATAATAAGGGCATTTTTCAATGCTGTCATACAACATACATTTGAACAATATGTTCTCTCATCATTACGAGCTCCGACACATTGTATCATTACAACATCCTTGGCTTTAACTTCATTATTTTTTAATTTATCTTCTAGTTCATGTTGCGTGATTCGAATTTTCCCGTCATACCCAAACATCCCTGTTGGTGTTAAAAGTGATGTTCCAACAGCAACAAGTATGACTCCTATTTTTAAATCAATACTTTTACCTTTATCTTCTACTTCCACCTCATAATTACCAATAAAACCTTCAATTGCTTTAACTTGGCTAGAAGTATGAATAGTTAAGTTTGGATTATCCTGCACATTCTTTTTAAGATTTTTTAATAATAGCTCTGCTTCTTGGTCAGTTGGGAATAATTTGTATAATGTTTTTAACCTTCCTCCTAACTCTTTCTCTCGTTCTACTAAGTGTGTTTCAAATCCTTGATTCGCTAAACTAAGGGCAGCAGTCATTCCTGAAACCCCTCCCCCAATTACTAACGCAGTTGGAGTTGCATCTACAGTAATATTTTCAAGAGCATTAAGTTTGCTTGCTTTTGCTACACCCATACGAATTAAATCTTTGGCCTTGTCAAATGCTTCCTCCGGATATTTCTGATGCGACCAGGTCAGTTGATCCCTAATATTAACAAAATTGAAGAGATATTCATTTACGCCTTCAGATTCAACACAACTTCGAAATAAAGGCTCGTGGGTCCTGGGAGTGCATGATGCAACAATTACACGATTCAAATCATGCTCCCTAATACCGTTCCTTATTTGGGCAAGCCCCGTTTCACTGCAAGTGTAGAGATTATCTTCACAAAAGACCACATTAGGCAAAGTTCTAGAATATTCAGCTAAAGCCTTACAATCGATTAATCCGCCAATATTTGAACCACAATGGCACACAAAAACACCAATCTTGATTTCTTCGTCCTTCTCTTCCTTAGACATTGTCAATTCCCATCCAATATTGAAAAATAAAATTAATGTTAAACAAGAATGTAAAAAATTAAATTCATGTTCTCAGATGAATAGAAAAATAAAAGATGGTTAAAAAATTTTTTAGAAAAGCCTCATAATAAAATCTCAAAAATATATT
>JBHLRJ010000114.1:0-13662 GCA_048882645.1 Candidatus Thorarchaeota archaeon | reverse complement strand
AAACAAATAATTATTAGAATTTTAGTAGAATGTGGTTGGGTAAATTTATCGATCTTGAGGAGGACATAGAAGAGTTAAGATCCAAAATTAAAAAGGAACTTTTAAATACTCTTCAGAAGAGTAAATTAACTCCACTTGAGTTTACAATAATTGAGACAATTTTTAATAGCAAACAATTGTCAGGATATGATTTAATAAAAAATTTAAATAGGCATTTTGCCGGAACTTGGGAAGCCCAATCAGGTACTATTTATCCAATATTGACAAAATTAGAAAAAGACGGATTCTTAGAAGCTCAAAAAGTCAAGAGTCCAATAGGGCCATTAAGGAAAGTATATTCTTTAACAGAGGCAGGAACCGAATTATTGAAATACAGTGTTAATAAAAATTACCTTGATCAACTAAAATTTATAGAAAATTTCCTTGTGGAACTATCTTCAATTTACATTCATTCTTTTCCTCATGAAGAAATGGAAGAAAAAATAGAAGAAATAAGAGAAGCTCTTGAAGAAACTTTAAAAAATGTAATGGATAACATTCCTGTCACCCTAGATTTTAAAATTATTTGTAAAAATTGTGGATTTGAATCTAGTCGAGAATTAACGAATTGCCCCAATTGTGGAACTGCTCTCTTCAATAACATAAGTAGCTAATATTAAAAAAAAGTTGATTTTTGGGCATTAAAACCTTCACTAATCAATTTCGATATTATACTTTTTAAAAACTTTTTTGAGTTCCTCATCTGCCAAATGCTTTAAAATATCTCCTAATGGCGCTAATACTTCATCCTGTTTAGTTTTACGATCTTTACTTATTCGTCCCTCTTTTACTTCAAATCCAGATTGAGCCCAACTATGTTCATCATTAAATGTAAACCAAATGCTTTTATAAGCACCTTCTTGGCCCCCATCTCTAGCTAATGGTTTATCTCCAATATCTACTTCAGGATCCTGTAAATAACACCAGTCAAGGATTACCCACTCTAAATTTCTTTCAGAATCCGGTCGATCAGCTAAATAAATAGCGTATGCATGACCTCCCAATTCCTCTTCTGAGGGAACAACTACAGGATCAGACATTACTTGGGCAGCACATACCTTCACTCTCCAAGATGGAATCCCTGCATTAATCATAAGACTCGCAATTAAAATTGCTCCATCTTCACAATCCCCAATTTCAGATTGAATGCTCTCAAATGGAAACAACCAGAATTCCGGCACCTCAGCAGTAAGATCATCATACTTATATTTAAGAAAATCACATACGAACCTTTGGCAAGCTAATGCAGTGTTATTTGCAGTATCTTTTCTTAAACCAAGTTGAGAAATAACATGGTGAAGTATTTCATCGTTTTGTTTAATAAATACTTTAACATCAATATCAATTTCTTTTTTATAATGCTCTCCTCTTAATGCTCTTCCCGTGTAAATAATTGGTGCTTTTTCCCATTTATTATTCCAATATTCTGGTCCAAATTCTCCATAATCCCCTCCAAATGGAATAATTTCAATTAAATCAACTGGAACTGGAATTTCATTATCTCTCGGCTTCTTTTTTTCTGGTACTCCCGAAAGAGTTTTAGCATTCCCAATCCATTTTTCTACTTCAGTCTCGGAAGGAATTTTAGATAAAAGATTTGAATCTTCTTTTTTCAAATCTCTCAATTTGCTTACAATGCTTTTTACATTCCTACGTGCAAATTCTTTAACTGAATCTATTCCAATAAGGTTTAGCGCATTTGCAATCTGTGGATTAACTCCATCAATTCGCATCAGGTCCGCATGTTCTTGCCAAGTGTCAAGAACTGCTACGGAAACACCGATTTTTTTAGCCAACTTTTTAATCTGACTTTTTGTAAGAGGCAAAAGATCTTCTACATTGTGATACCCTTCTTTTTCTAAAAGGGTTGCATGTTTCTTATCAATTCCAATAATTTCGATAATTTTCATAATATTTTCCTCAAAATTTTAATTCTTATAGAAATTAATCTATGAAGATATAAAAAGAAGATATTTAATCCTTATTAAAAATCTCTAAAATTAAGATTTAAAATTAATCTCTTCCTAACCCCATTTAATCATACGGTAAAAGTACCTTATTTTGCACTAATCTAAATATTAATTCAGCGATTTCTTCATAGGCAATATCACTAGATTTGTTTACCTCTCTAAAAAGCCTTTCTAGTAAGATTTTTCCTTTAGTTTTACGAGCAATCTCTTTTGCTAACCGGCATATTTTTTTAGTTTTTGGAGATAAACTTTTTCCTTTTGAGGATCCCATTTTAAACGGTAAAGCTAAATACAAATGAAACACATCATCGATTATGTCTTCTATACTTTGTCTCGATTTAGATTTCTTCCGCAAAATAGAAATATCTCCTTGAAAATGTGTATATAAATTAGAAATTTCTTGAGCAAATTGGTTTTCGAAAACTTCACAGAAGAATTTTAAAACTTCCCGTGTAAAGAGATCAGAAATTTTATTGAGGATTAGAGTAACCCAGATCCTGATACCAGACCGAGTGATTAAATATTTACCTTCTAATGTTGCTTGTTCAATTTCACCTACTTCAAATGGGAAATCTAAAATCTCATATTGAATTGAACTTCTAAAGATATCAAGAAAGTCAGGATCAAAATTACCAGCTGTCTTGTAATAGATAACTTCTTTCGATTCTCTATGGATTATAATTATGTACTCAATAGATATTGCTAAAGATAAAAATTCTGAAATAGGACTTTCTACCCTTTTTTGTGATTTCTTCTGAGTATTGAGAAGTAGTCTATTTATTTAATATTTTGCTTGAGACATCTTATGGGATTAAGATTATAATTTTAGTGGCATTAATTAATGCAATAGGATAATAGAAGAAATCATTGATAATGAGTAATATAATTACTAATGGGAGGATTAATAAAAACGATTATCTTAAAATGTCCAATGGTGCTACTGATGCATTTTTTGATGTTCTAATACTATCTGGCTCAGAAATTGCTCACAATCGATGGGAGAAAGAAATAATCGTCTTTTTATCATTAAATGATCAAGAAATAAAAGGATTAGGATGCGTTGGTTTTGACATTTGTGAACTTGGGTGGAAAGTAAATAGTTTTGATGATCAGAAGAGTTTTTTGCTAACCGTTATCGATAATGCTCTGAAAAAAGTGAACTGGGACGTTTTGGATTATGATCCTAATGAAGAACTTATTTTCGCTAACTTAAATAGATTTAGAGAGATGATACTTAATTATTCAAAAAAATTTGTCAAATCAGAGGATACTTTAAAGTGGAATAATGATTTTAAGGCATTAAAGTTCAAGAAATGTAATAAACATAATGTGTATATGCATCCATATGGATGTAAAATATGTCATAGTCAATAAAATTAAAGAATTACTTTAATTTAGATTAGAAGCGGTTAAGGCTACAATAAAATTTTGATAGGTTTTTGCTTCATCACTGAATCCATTATGATTACAAAACTCTTTTAATTTTTGAAAACGATTAAGTGGACTTGTTCGGATTGCCCAACTGATCTTTGCCATACACTCTGGACAACATGCTAGTGGTTTTCTATCAGACTCCGCTTGAGAATTTGAGCCATTCATTAAACATTCATAAAGAATACAATGTTCTAATGAAAAGATGTGGCTTATTTCATGAGCTCCAGTTTTAACTGTTCGTAATAAACATATCTGAAATTCTTTATTATTAAGATCAGGATTACCATAGCGATAAATAGAGAAAACGCCTATCCGATTAACAAGAGATGCTTGCCCAAAAACAAAATTCCATCCTTCTCCTGGCCATAAATCTTTGGTAGTAAAAGCTATATATGCCGCAGCGTCGCTTGGAATTCTTGGTTTAAGAATTCTACGCATTACATATGATGTAAGTATTTGATGATCCCCCCATCTAGGATGGATTCGCTGAGCATATGAGGGAGTATTCAAGAGCGATATTTCTTCTTTAATTACAGTTTGTAAATTGAAAAAAGCTTCCATAAACTCTGCTGTCAGCGTTATTATTTTCCGTTGATTGTCGGAAAACGATCCTAAGGGTAGTATATAAAGAACACGTCGCTTGCCTCGAGGAAGAACAGGTTTACATTGTAAATATTCTTGAAAAGTTTGTCCTGATTCCTCGTGTTCTCTAAGCCAATCTCCCACTTTTGAACTTCCTAAAGGTTTATGTAAAGGCTTTAAAATTTTGATATCGGTTTTGAGTGACTCCTTAATCATGTTTGCACTCAAGAACTGGAATTTCATCATAATACCTCTTGAATAGCTTAAAAGATGATTTTTCTTTCTTAAAGTCAGTAATCATTTTTAATAGCCATCGTGGTAAATCTCTATAATTATTTGAATAATGAGATAAATTTTCTAAAAATTTTGGATTTTCTATGATAATCTCCAATTCATCTTTACTTAAATAGCTTAGATAACCTTGGTTAATCAGATATCTGACAACTGAAGGGTACCCTGATTCTAACCTTAAAGCAATTTCTTCTTTAAACACCTTTTTGGCAAGACGATCTTCTGCGTCTACAAGAGCTTTTAACAATGGAAAGGCTAAATTTCTATGCATTAAACGCGTATCATAATCATTCTCATACCAAGCTTGCATATTAGAACAATGACCCCAAAATTCTGCTTCAATAGGAATATCACAATTAATTCTATTAAATCCTTCCATAGATTTATCTAATTTCTCGGCTGCTTCATCAATCGACTCTATTTCGTCATAATCTTCTATGGTACCGAAAGGAATATTTAATAGTAAGTATTTGCATTGATCAAATAATTTTTCTTTTACATAAATATTAATTCTATTATTCTGTAGTTTAAGGGTAAGGAACTCATTGACTCTAAATTCATTTTTACTTCTTCCTGAAGTTTTCTTTATTTCTTCGGGGCTATATGTCTCAATTAAAACACGTCCCATCATCTCAAAGATTCCTTCTACATTATAGCCCGTCCTTGTTGATATTTCTTCATAAAACTCGATGTTGTATCTTTCAGTTATTGAAGAAATATCCTCTAAAGATACTTGTCTTATTTCTTCTAATTCAATTTTACAGCCAACTAACAAAATTGGAATATTTCCTGCATTTTTCCTTACAATTTGTATCCATACTGGTAACCGTTGTGATTCTTGTGAATCTGTAATATCGTATAAGATGAATGCTGCTTTTGCACCTTTACAATAATTCGAGAAAAGCGATTTAAAAACCCCTTTCTCACCTATATCCCAAATTTGGAGTTTTAAGATATTTCCATATGATTCAACTGCTTTCGTATATAAATTTAAACCTAAAGTGGATTGAAAATCACCTGTGAACCCTCCTGTTAAAAATCTCTTTCCTAATCTATACTTGCTCCCTGAAGGTTCACCTACAAGTAACACCTTATAAATATAATCGCAATCTGACATCTTATTTTTGTTTTCTGTATCTTTTCTGTTAATAACGATGCTTTCCTTATCCAATTAGGTCTCGATACGCTTGATATGGATTATAAGCCCGAATTAGCACCCTTAGGATATATTTTCCCGTTAGTTACAAGAAAATCAAAATATATAAACGTTTTCATGACAAGGATCTCTTTCTAAAACCTTCGAAAATTATGTTTGAATCTCACGATTTAAATTGGATTCTTAAAATTATTATAGGATTCAATATGGAGGGAGAGAGATTGTTGCTGCTACCGAACTGGTTGAGCAAGATTCGAACTCTCGAAGGCCTCTTGGCTCATCAACAGTATGTTAATGAATTGCCACTGGATCTTAAGTCCAGCACCTATAGTCTTGACCCATTCAAGGCACAGAATAAGGCCTTATCTGATATGGCCAAATTGACCAAACTCGGTAATCCCTCCAATGTTAGGTTATAGTTTGTTATCTTTTAAAAGCTTAAAAAATATCGAGTTAAGCTTTTACGGGGTGACAATATTTCAAAGTTATAATTTTAATATAAATTTTATTGAAGCTTTGGATATTAATGGTTAGATAGACAATTAACATAGAAAAATAAAAAGAATTATATAAGTGTATTATATTAAAATAATAACAGAGAAATAAAATTTCAACTGTAGATATAGATTTAGTTAAAAAATTATGCCAGTAGGTATTCTTGTAATTCGTTGGGATAATGAGATTGGTCCAATAAATGAGGGGTTTTACCCTGAGACTCTTAAAATAACAAATAACTTGCTAACACAGGTGTATTCATCACATAGATACCAATCATTAAAACCAGGTTTCGCGAGTATTGCGCTAAAAAATAATAAAGTAGTCTCCTTTTTCTCTGGAGTCGGAACTGACTTTATATCTGTTGAGAATTATGTAGTTGCACTTTTACTTAGGCGAGATGAAAAGCCCGGTAAATATCGGGAGATCTTGAAGACAATTGCGGCAGAGATATTGGAAAAAATTCCTGATGGAAGCTTTAAAGAAGTATTACCTAAGTTATATAATCAGTTAGCTAAAGTTTAAAGATAATTTAGTATAATCCTCTTTAGAATAAACATATTCAGAATTATTGATGGAACGCTTATTCTTTTAATAATTGAATAAAAATAAGTAAAACATAAACTTATTCAATTGGTTTCACAACAATCTTTCCTTGATCATTAGTTTCAAGGAGTCCCGCCTCTTCCAGCTCTTGGACATTCTTTTTAACGAATACAATAGGAGAACCAATGGCGGCTTTTAGATCATCAATCGTGATGGCACCAACTTCTTCAACTATGAGGAAGGTTTTAAAAAGTACCTCTTTCTCCATTAGGGGTCTTAACTTTTCAAAATAATGTATTTTATCAATGTTTTCTTTATGAAATTCTTGAACCTCGATAATTTTTTTATTTAATCGCTCAATTTCTGCAGTTGCTTCCCTATTTTTATCACTTAATTCGCCGACTCTATTAATCAGTTCTTCATATTTATTTCTCATCTGATCGAATCTCGAGACAGCATCCTTCGCTTCAGAGTCTTTTTCGGTTGTGATTAGTTTACTATCTAACAAAATTTGGTCTAGTTTATGTAGTTTTGATTTTAATTCTTGAGTTTCATTTCTATGCTTTTCTTCCATTTGTTGTATTAGTTTGACTTGTTCTTCTTTAAATTTATCTGTAAATGCCTGTATTTCCTGAGTTTTGGTTTCCATATTTTTAATTGATTCTTTATTGAGGATTAATTCAGAACTTTTTTCAGCTAATTCCGTTCTTAAATTTCCAATAGTTTCATATGATTCCTCTAATTTTTGTTGTGTAGGAACAATTTGTTTTTTTATTAATTCAAGTTCCTTTTTTGATTGAGCTATTTCCCCTTTAGCATATTCTAACTCAAGTTCCCTCTCATTGAGTTGCTGTCTTTGTGCCCCAATTAGTTCTTTTAATTCTAGAATATCTTCTGGAATATCAGTCATTTTTGATAATTTAATTTTTTGCTCCTCAATAATTGCTTCTTGTTCACTGATAATTTTCTTCTGTCGTTCCACTAAAACTGTCAGTTTATCTGCTTTTGATTGCAGAATAGCCGTTTTCTTTTCACTAGATTCTATGTTATCTAATACATCTCTTAAATCTTTTGACATTCGAATTTAACTCGGAATTTTAAATTAGAAATAGATTTGCTTTAATTTTTTAATATAAGTTTATTATTTTTTTTAAGAGAAACTTATAACTATTAAGAGAGATTAGTTTTAAATAATTTTCGATATATAAGTAATTCATCTACTGGTTTTTTAAAGTTAAGAAGGTGAAAATAATATATACAATTTATTTCAAATCTGATCTATTGAAAGTTATCATTCTGATAAGCTATGAATATTTAAAAACAAATAGAAAAATAAAATTAAAGGAAATCCGATTTTTTGATAAGGAAACTAATACAATTGCATATATTAAAAGAGAAAACCTTGTTTTAGTAAAAGATAAAAATCAAATTGAATATAAAGAGATTCAGGTTGTAAGAGAGTTAATCCAAAAATATTTGGCTGGTGCGGATATTAACCTTTATAATAAAGTTAAAGAATATGATATAAATTTAAGTATAGTAGAAAAATTCCCAACAAAATTTTCTCAAGATGTAATCAAGTACCTTTCAAATTTAAAAAAAGGGGAAGTAACAACCTATTCAGAAATTGGTAAAAATATTAACTCAAAAGCATATAGAGCAATTGGTACTGTATTAAAACGAAATACATTACCTTTAATAATACCATGCCATCGAGTAATTAGAAAAGATGGTAAAATTGGAGGATTTATGGGAGAGACTAAGAGTAGTTGGCAACAACAGCTTAAAAAAGATTTATTAGAACTTGAACAGATAAAAGTAAATTAAATTTTGATAATTCTTTTGATTTGAATACTTTATCCTTCAAATTTGGAAATGAAAGGCTGATTCAAGAAGATCATTATTTATTTTCATGGGATAACTTTCCCCGCTCTTGGAAGTTTATAAAACATTAAATAAAACAAATAATTTTCAGTTAAATAGGAAATAGAACTAAAAAGATAAATGAATCTAAATATGGAATATTCTAAAAGATTAAATCGACTCGGAACAGAAACCGCATTTAAGGTTCTTGGTAAGATAAATAATTTCCCAGAAAAGAGAAAAAAGAATATTATTTCGTTTGGGATCGGTGAACCTGATTTTGATACACCAGCTCATATAAAAAAGGCAGGAATGAATGCTATCAAACAAAATTATACTCACTATTCTGTTTCTGCAGGTATTCCTGAATTAAGAGAAGCTGTTGCTGATTTTGTGTCCCAAACTAAAGATATCGATATTACTTCAGAAAATGTAATTATTCTTCCAGGTGCAAAACTTAGTGTTGATCTAGCAATACTGTCATGCACCAATCCCGGAGATGAGATTATTTATCCCAATCCGGGATATCCTATATATGAAAGTTTAATTAATGTTCATGGCTGTAAAGCTATACCTGCCCAGTTATTTGAAAGTGAGGAGTGGAATTATAATATTGAAGATTTAAGGAACAAGATAACAGATAAAACAAAAATGATTATCATCAATAGTCCCCATAATCCCACAGGCTCTGTTTTAAATAATGAAAATTTAAGAATTTTAGCAGAAATCGCTTTGGAAAAGGACTTGTGGATTTTGACTGATGAAATTTATTCTAATATTGTTTATGATAATTTAAAGTACAAAACTATCGCATCCTATCCAGAAATGCTTGATAGGACTATAATACTTGATGGTTTTAGTAAATTTTTCTCTATGACTGGTTGGAGACTAGGCTATGCTATATTAAATCATGAATTGGCAGAATATTTTGCTCAATGGTTAACTAATACAATTTCTTGCACAGCAACGTTTACCCAATTGGCTGGGGTTCAAGCAATGGTTGAAAGTAAAGCACCTTCTTTAGCAATGGTAAAAGAATTTGATAAAAGAAGAAATCTCATCTATAAGCGATTAAATGAAATTGATGGTATTTCTGCTTTAAAACCAAAAGGAGCCTTTTATATTTTCGCTAATGTGACAGAAGCATGTAAGAATTTAAACCTACAAGATAGTTTAGAATTTCAGGAGTTTTTATTGGAACGAACCGATACTGTTGTACTTTCACGAGAATTTTTCGGAAATAAAGTTCCTGGAGAAGAGGGAGAATACGCTCGTTTATCTTATTGTATTTCGCGAGATGATATAATAAAAGGCATGGATCGTATCGAAAAGGTAGTAACTTAAAAGAAACTAAATAGAATAAAAGGTTTAAAACCTAATACTCCTTATCAAGCATTAATTTTAAACCCTTTAAAGGTTCATCATCTTCTTTCTTTTTATTTGTTATTTTATCAAGAATAAGGTTCCCGTCTTGGTTGACAAATATAAGATAATCAGATATTATATAGAAGAAGAGTTTAAAATTACTAAAATGGATCAAGGATAATCCATATTCGCTTAGATACATAGCTGCTCGACAAAAAAAATTCATAACAACCATGATGGAGAGGGATATAATATAAATGAGAAAGAAGTCTCGAGTAAATAAGTATGAGGAGAGGAAAATAAACAAACATGCAAGCATCGTTATAACACCTACAATTACATTTATAATACGATAAATTATCATATACTTATCAACAAGCTTCCCTTTAACAATTCCGGCAAATCCTACTGCCATTATAGGAAAAGCGATTAAATTAATTATATTTTTCCCCGATATACCCTCACGTGTTAAAAGAAATAACAAAAACACGACAGAAAAAAGTGTAAATCCTAGTCCGAATATAACTCTAACTGCATTTCTGCTTTCTCCTCTGTTTCTTTTCTTTATTCCTTTTAAAAAACTTATGATACCATAAAAGAATAATGCTGTGAATGGATAAACGATTATAGACATAATCCATTCTAACTTATAAAAAAGTATCAACAACAGATAAGCAAATACAAGAAAATAAGTGACATAATCGTCAGCTCGAACTTTTTTTCTATCTATGAAATCATACATTTTATCATCAGCTATTATTTTGTATAATAAGTTAATAAATGATTTCTTTCATTTTTATTTATTATTGTTTACTGTAATAATTTTTGCGATATTCAGAAAAAAATAACGATATAATTCCCTAATATGATTAATCCTACAGCAATTAAGAATCTTTTACGGAATTTCTCCTTTAAGATTAGAATTGAAAAAATTTGTTGAACCATAGGAGTATTAGCGGTTATAGTTGATGTTAAGACTAGTGTGTTAATTTCTGCTGCTTTATAGAATAAGGAATCCGCGAATCCTAAAGATAACATACCCGCTATAGCGATATATATAAAATACCTTCTATTTTCACGATTCTCTTTTCTAAATCCTGAGTAATATTCAGATTGGAAGATTCCTAAAAATGCAATTATGATAGCAGCAAAAGCGACTCTAAAAAAGTTGGCAACAAACACGTCTCCAGAGAAAATCCTTGCTTGATTAAATGAAATGATTGCAATACCCCAGCAAAAGGCAGCACCTATTGCATATAACACTCCAATTATTATTTCTTCAGAACTTTTTTCATTAAAATTAGTTTCACTTATCTCTGGTTTATCTTTTGAACTTAGTAAAAAAACACTTAAGAGAAATAATAATCCTCCTAATAAAATTGATAACTTTAATTCTTCCCTAAATAAGAAAAAACTAAAAGGATACACAAAAATCAAGGAAAGTTGTACAAGAGGATAAGCCCGTGAAGCATCGATTTTCTTTAATGACATATAATAAAGTAAATCACCAACTGTAACGCTTAATCCTGAAATTAGACATGAAATAAAATAACCTAAGAGCTCAAATTTGCCTAAACTTATCAAAAAAATATAGTTTCCAAAAATTAAAGAAAATATAAATGTACTAAGAGTAACAAAACATAACCGAAAAAACAGATTTGCTTTAGACTCTGTCTTTTTTAATCCCACCTTATAAATAAGTGAGGCTATTGCCCAAGTGAAAATTGCATCGATAGTAAATAACAGACCTATTAGTTCAACCATTTAAAAAATATTATTTAAAATAGTTTTAAAATTATTGTTTTTACATCATTGATCTCAATTTTGAAATAAAGTCTTGTGTAGGAGGTTGATTAAATAAGAACATATTTATCACCATTTCTCTGATTTGACTATCGGCTTCAGCTAGACGGAACATATTAGAGAGATTCAAACCATCATTTTCATAGAAAAATTCTATCATAGAGACTTTCATTTTAAAATTTCTGATGATTTTTTTAATATTAGGATGATATCTATACTTTTTTAATATTTGATTTGAGACATCTTCACTTTCTAAAGCATCAATTGCAGTTTCTGCAGCAGCACTTCCAGATACAATTGAAGCATGTATCCCTTCTCCGCTAATTGGTGATACGAAACCTGCTGCATCTCCAATAATCATTATATTATCTCTGAATAAACTTTTTTCCTTCACACCTAAGCCCGGTATCGGGTACGATCCTCTCCAGATCACTTTATAATTATCATGTGGGAAGAACCTCCTTATATATTGGTCATTAATAAATTCTTTATATGCTTGGTTTAAATCAAGAGTTAAATTGCCCTCCAACCAAGTCCCGCATCCGATATTGAATCGTTTATTGCTTAATGGAAAGATCCAACCATAACCCATATATTTTCTAAAAAAGAGAGAAATTAAATCTTTTTCTAATAGATTGTCTCCCTCCATTATAGAGCATTGACATAAACCAATTTCATTTCTTTTCCATTTTTCTCTCAATCCTGATAACAAAGCTAATTTTGAGCTCATACCATCTGCAATTATAAAAATTTTTCCTCGATATTCCTTCTTTCCTTCAGGAGTTTTAGTTTTTATTCCAATCTTGCGACTTTGCTTCGAAAGAAAACCATAAGATAGGTTATTGTTAAAAAGTTCAGCACCGGCATCTACAGCGATTTCTCGAACAAAATTATCGAATTCTAATCTATCAACTGTTAAAGATGGCTCTCTTATCTCCTTCCAAGAATAATATAACTTATGATAATCTCCAGAATACATTGTTATACCAGAAATAGGTATTAAATTTAATTTACGCAATTGAGGATAATATTTTAATACTCTTGAACTTACTGCTCCTCCGCAAGGTTTTCGCCATCCAGAATCTTTTTCTATCAATGCAACTTTATACCCACTTTTAGCTACTATTTCTGCGCATTTAGACCCAGAAGGTCCTGCTCCTGATATTATAACATCATACAATTTTCAAATTCACTTAATATCGTGGTAAAAGTTAATCTATAATTTATATTAAATTAGAGGAAATTTATTAAATTATAAGTTATTTAAAGATAATATGAGAAACGAAGAAAAATTAAACTCCTATAATTCTGATTTTTTAAAGAAATTTGGATTTGACATAAAGGAGACAACGAAAGTCGGGGAACCAAATAAACCGAAGATATTAAAAACGGGGACTACTACTGTAGGATTGACATGTAAAGATGCAATTATCTTAGGAACAGATAAAAGAGCTTCAATGGCATATTTTATTGCCAGTAAAACATCTGAAAAGTTATATCGGATAAAAGACCACCTATATATGACTACAGCAGGAGGTGTAGCCGATAATCAATATCTTATCGATGTGCTACGTGCACAAACTACAATATATCAATTAGCTCATGATGGAGAACCCATGATGGTTAAATCTGCGGGAAAGATGTTAGCCAATATATTATATGCAAACAAAATGTTTCCATTTGAGGTTGGGCTAATATTGGGAGGAGTTACAGAATCTGAGGGACCAACTCTTTTAGAAATCGGTGCTTATGGATCAATACTTCCAGAAAAGTTTTGTGCAATAGGAAGTGGACAGAATTTTTCTTATGGTGTTTTAGAAGCAAAGTACAAAGATAATCTAACTATAGAAAAAGGCAAAGAAATTGTTAAAAAAGCAGTTACTTCTTCTATTATACGCGATATGGCTAGTGGCAATGGAATAGATATTGCGGTTGTAAAAAAGGATGGCCCTGCTGAGCGTGAGTTTATACCAATATAAAATCGTTTTTAACGTATGCAAACTTAATTAATTTACTCTCTTATTATTTAAACTTTTTCTTTAGCAGTCCTTTTATAAAAAAATTTAAAAGAGAAAATTAAGAATTAGAATTATAATAGAAAAACTTTATAAAAAGTAC
>JBHLRJ010000113.1:0-14163 GCA_048882645.1 Candidatus Thorarchaeota archaeon | reverse complement strand
GAATATCTTCCAATTGGAACTATTTTAATGTACAATGGAGATGGCATTACAAATGTAGGAAATCGTTCGACTCAAATAGGAGATGAACCAGGTGATACTATAACAATGACCGGTTGGTATGTGTGTAATGGTAAAGAGTCTACTCCAAATCTCATTGATAAATTTATTAGAAGCGAAACAGCTTCTGGAAATACAGGAGGATATGATTCCATTACATTAGAAAAGGAAAATTTACCCTCTCATAATCATTCAGCTTCTTGTGATAACAATAAACATTCGCATAATTGTAATGATGCTGGTCTACACAGCCACCGACTTAGCAGTAATCCTGGAATCATCATAGGAGGTTACTGGAACGCAGGACTTGCTAACGATCCAAATCGCGGTGCGTGGAAGGATGATAAAACGATAATAAAAGAAGCTGGTTTACACAATCATTCGCTAGTGGACGATACACATAATCACAATATAACAATAGATAACACTGGTGGTGGTAATGCTATTGATATTAAGCCAGTCTATTACAGTTTAATATTTATAATAAAATTGAACCATTTTCAAATCTAACTGGTTTAGATAACATTTACTATGTAATAGAATTAGTTTAGATTATACAGTGTCGTATCCATCATTTGGTTGATAAGCTCTAAAATAATCAATCTTAAAAATTTTTGGATATGGAATATTTGGATCATATTGACCTGTCCAAGCTCCTTCGAATCGATGCTCAAATATACTGAGTAGAAATTGCATAGAATATTGAGGGGATTGATTAATCGTACGGATTTTTTTATTATCAACATAGAAATCTAGAGACGTCGGTTTCCAATCTAATCCATAAATATGGTATTGAGAAGTATCAATACTAAAATAATCTTCATAGAATTCATCTCGGATATTTGGATCTCCCCAAGGATGGACTCCGTGTCGAATCCCTGAAGAGTTAGAACTCGTGTGAGATCCTACTAACTCAAATATTGCGATTTCAGAAGATTTTTTGGGGGAATCTTCATAACCTATCATCCATAAAGCAACATGATTAGCACTTGTTTTTAGTCCTTTGGCTCTGAGTTCAAAATAGCCATATTGCGGAGTGAATTTTTGAACATTTTCCTGTTCTTCTCTAACTACCAAAGAATCACTAAATCTGTGTTGACCTAATTTACTTCCGAGAGGACCTGCAAATTCTCCCGTTTGAATAGAGGAACATCTCACTTCGCCATCAAATTCAGGGCACCATGGCTGTTGTTCTTTCGTTATTTGGAGCACTAATTTTCCATCTTTAATATAATAATTTGCTTCTGATTGTTTTCTAGAACTCCAGTGAGGTAAATAATATGGAATCCACTTATTAGTATCAAGAATCGGCTCCTCAAATTCATCATTAAATACCAAGGTATAACCTGATCTCTCCAGAGGATTGGCGGGAAAATCTCCAAGGATTTGATTTACATTATCCATTTTTTTAATTCCTCTAAAAAACTTTGATCAAATAATAAATTAGTTGAATTATTATTAATTAATTTTTAATAATTTCTTCAAGTCCTTGGGAAAAGGAATACACCCTAATATCAACACCTTTTAATGCTTCTAGAAGTTCCGGCGAGGGTTGACCGTAGATATTCACATGATCAATTGGGAAATCTGTGTAAGCTTTTTCTAAAGTCTCGCTTAAATGAACCGTGTGGTCGAGAAAAGCTTCTAAGTTCTCATATACCATCCGAATTTCACTTTCTGTCTCGTCAATATTAATAAAAATGTCAAATTTAATTGTTCCCGTATCTTTTTCATGGGTCACTCTAATTGTTTCGGCTGCGAATTGCTTGAATTCTTCAAGCTTACCCTTTGGTATCTTCATAATGGCACTTATTTCTAATTTGCTATTCTCCATATTAAAACTTCTAAGTTTTGTAAAATCCAAGAGAAATAGACAATATATTCATATAGATAATATTTCAAACAATATCTGCTGAATTTTATTACAAAATGAATAATTTTAATGAAATTTATTTATAAATTATTAAATTTCGAAAAAGGAAATTAATTAGCATTTTGTTTTTTATATTATTAAAATTTTGAAAATCTTCTATAAATTATGGCTTCCATATTAAACTTGTTGGGCCTTCTGTATACCATTATGTTGTAAATATTGATGGATCTCTAGAAGTTAACCCTTGATTTGTTACAGTGTTATAGGGATAAACTTCCAAAATAGGTGCGCTTTCTTGTGGTTATTCCCAATTAGTCTTAACATGAAAATATTCAAGGATAATCTCTAAGGATTTGATTTGCATTATCCTTTTTTTTGGATTCATTAGAAAGAATATTGACATAAATAAAAAATTAGTTGAGTTATTATTAATTTTAAATATCGATTGAGCAAAGTATTAGTATGGTTCGAAAAATTATATACTTGGACGAGGAGGCACGAGATATATTATATAATAGTGTTCAACTTGATGCTTTTTTCGAATACCAAATACTATGGATGTTATTACACAACGACTATTGTACATGGGAAGAATTTCGTACTCAATCAAAAGAGAACAAGTTTGATGGCATTCTTCGCGATATTCTACAAAAGAACATGGATCCCCTAATTAAAATGGGTTGTGTTAAAAAAAAAAATGATAAATATACAATAACAAGAAAAGGAAAAAAAAGAATAAAATTACTGGAAACTGGAAAAGGTTATGAAAGACTAGGCTAATGAAATAAAACAAGAAAGCAGAATATTTCTAATCTAACATATTTCCCATTACTATCTGGGAACTTCTATATTTTTCCCATAATGAGAGAAACTTCTTCAAATTCTCCTCATTTTGATAAATTTTGTCTCTGGCAACTCTCTTTGCTTTTAAGATTTTGAGAAATTTTCGTTCCAATGCGGTTTCAAAATATTGCCCTAATTTATCTAATCTATCTCTTTTAATTCCTTTGCTAATCGATTCTATAGCGATCTGACCTGACATCATTGCATAAGGTATTCCTTTTCCACTTATAGGATCTACAAATCCACCAGCATCTCCTACAGCAAATACATTATCATTATAAATTTGAGGTCTTAATCCTACAGGAATTAAATGTGGTTTAAAAATTTCTAACTCAGAATTCTTTAAAGCGGAGCTAACATATGGGAGTGAAAGGAATTTCTCAAATTCACTTCTTGCATTCTTAATTAAATTAATTTGATTTCCCCATCCTACAGTAATTGTCTTTTCTTTAGGAAATAACCATGCATATCCAACAGGAATAAGGTTTTTTATACCAAAAAAGAGATGAACAGCATCATATCCTAAGTTTTGATCTATATACGCTTTAGTAGTTTTCATTTCCTTTGTTTGGGTCAGAATTAAGTTTTTACTCTCAAAATAGGGCCATTGTAGGGATTTAAGTGTAGGAGAGTAAGCTCCGTCTGCTGCAATTACAAATTTAGCTAGATATTTTTCTTTTTTAGTAGTAATTTGATATAAT
Organism: Candidatus Thorarchaeota archaeon; assembly: GCA_048882645.1. Classification (GTDB taxonomy): domain Archaea; phylum Asgardarchaeota; class Lokiarchaeia; order Sigyniarchaeales; family SOKP01; genus Loki-b32. The sequence continues at coordinate 10,689 of JBHLRJ010000113.1, read as the reverse complement.
TCACCTTGTTTATCAATATTAATTAGAGCTTCGTTTTCTTGTAATATTGCTCCACTTTCTATAGCCATGTCCGTTAGAAATTTATCAAATATACTACGCCAAATAACTGCTCCCTTTCCTTCTTTCGAAAACAATTCACCGTCGGTATGATGTAATTGCAGTGATTCAATAATTCTACTAATTTTATCTTCAGGATAATCTATCTCCTCAACTAACTCCCAGGCAATTGCTCCTCCACATGCCTTATATCTTCCTTGACCATTTAATCTCTCTTTTTCCAATAAACACGTTGAATATCCTTCTTCTGCTGCAACATTTGCTGCGATTGATCCTCCTGGTCCTGCTCCTATTATTATAATATCAAACTCGGTCATTATGAGTCTCAAATCATACATTTAGTAATTAGAATGATGAAATGTATATAAAAAGTATAAATATTCTTAAAAATATAAATTCAAATGTAGAGAAAATTCAATAAAATTTATTCTTTTGTAATTAATTCATAAGAAAAAGCAGTAATTAAATTTGAGACAAATACTAAAGAATCTTTTTATTTTAAAAGAATGTAAAATTGGAGAGCAAACTAGTAATATTTATTTATTAAATACTGATAGTGAAGAGGGATTAGTCTTAATTGATACAGGTCTTAATTTTAAATTTAAAAAGGAAATGAAAAAGATTGGACTTAATCCTAAAAATATTAAATACTGTTTAATAACCCATGGTCACTATGATCACGTAGATGGATGTAGAGATCTATTTAGAATCAATCCTAAAATGCGCTTTTATGTTCATAAAGAGGATTCTGAAATCACAGAATTAATCGTAAATAAAAATGAAAAATTTAATTTCACTGTAACAGATAGATTCAAAGAAAAAATCAGCGACTTAAAGCTGGGAAATTATAATATTAAATGTATTCACATTCCAGGCCATTCACCAGGTGGGATGGCATACATAACTAGGATCGAAAACAAAGATGTTCTTTTTGCAGGAGATATCTGTGGAGGAGGAATTCAATCAACCGGAGGAAATTATGATGCTTTCAAGAGATCTCTTCAAGAATTATTTAAGTTAAAAGCAGATATTCTGTGTGATGGTCATATGAATGTTATTTCCCCCTCAGAAAATGTTTCAAAATATATTGAAGGATGTTTAAAAATTAATGAATATCTACATATAGGATTAGATTTAGATCCTAAGGACTCAACCAATTGGTATAATTTAGCTTTAGTTTTCCATCAGCTAAAAATATATGATAATGCCTATAAAGCATGTCTATATACTCTACGGTTAAATCTTAATAATCCTAATGCAAGAGTCTTAATGAAAAAAATCCTAAACCATAAGCTCCCCAAAATTAATGAAGATATAATAAGCGAGTTCGGGAAATAAGAATGTTTAAAATAATAATTAAAATCATTTAGATATAATTTTAATCAATCTGATCTTTCCAATATTCTCTGAATTACTTAGTATTAATTGCTTCAGAATTAGGATAATCTTCAATTGAAAATTTAATTTTAACAGGTTTTGAAACATCATCTCCAAAGTACTAATGAAAATCTTTATTATAAGGTTCCTCTGACTCTGATGAAAAAATGATCCGGATATACTAGTTGTCCGGGACATTCCGAATCAATGACTTTATGGTAAGGTTGGTCACAATTATATTAACTGTTTATTCAAGAAGCATGTCTCTCCCATCAAATATAGGTTTCATTTCTAGCTGAGAGGATTTTGCCTGCATTTCATTATCTGAAGGAGCATCATTGAACCTATTTGCAGCATCGAATATATGAGGTAAAAGATGAATATCTGAGCTAGTATTGAGGAAAACTCCATCTCGTTTCAATACCCAATGAACAGCAAGGTCAATGTCAGTTTGATCCTCAAAAGGTTCATACCATGTGTTCCATGTTCTCTTTCTATTACCCCAAGGACGGCGTGCTAGTGATTTGATTGTTTGAACTGCAATATTTCGATCTTGACATATTTTTAAAAGATTTTCGAAATCTTCATTATAAGTGGGATTTTGCATCATTAAATAATTATAAGGTAAAAGCACCGAGTCGAACTCAAAACGTTCCAGACTCTGTATATGCATAGCTACTACAGTATATCCATGGCCTGTTACTCCAATATATTTTACTAATCCTTGTTCCCGTGCTTCAATGATGGCTTTTAAAGCTCCATTAGATCCCATAACTTTTTCCCAGCTACGTGGATTTGTCAAGTTATGTATCTGTATTAAATCGATCGAAGAGACACGAAGTCGTTCAAGAGATTGATTTATTTGATCTAGGGCATCTTGATAGGACCGTCGAAATACTTTTGTTGCAAGGAAGAACTTGTTGCGATACTTCTCCATCCATGGACCAATACGCAATTCTGAGTCTCCATATCCCGCAGCTGTATCAATATGATTAACTCCATATTGTAGAAGAACATCGAGAGTTTGATCTGCTTTGCTCTGGGAAACATTACCTAAAGCTGCAGCTCCAAAAATAGTTCTAGTGCTCAAGTGGCCCGTGTTACCAAAATTCATTTTAGGTATCATATCTAATGATCATCTCATAAAGTGATTAATAAAATATAAAAAAAATGAAATGTAGAAAATTAACCCTTTCTATTCTATATATGTTATTGCTTTTTTTATAGAGATCTCAGCATCCCTTACGATTGTATTGATAATATCAGATACACTCTCTATTTTATTAACTATACCAATACTTTGCCCTAACAAAACCCCGCCGTTTTCCATATCGCCCTGATAAGCAGCAAACGCCGCTTTTGCATCCTTTCTTAATTCCTCGGCAAGATTTTCCTGTGAAATAGCAGCACGATGATCTGCTAATGCTTTTTCTTCAGCCATTTTCTCTTCTTTACTTTTTACTAAACCTTTTGAGAGTGCATATTTGTTTTTCCAATACCTAATGGTTCCTAAACTACCCGTCCTTATAATAGTATCTGAAGCCTTAGCTGGTGGTACTACACCTTTATAATTTTCATGGAATTCACTATCTTTCGATGCAATAAATCGAGATCCCATTGCAATTCCTCCTGCGCCAAGTGATAATGCTGCTGCCAAACCTGCTCCTGTTGCAAAACCTCCACACGCAATTTTTGGTATATCAGGATGTTTTTGCTGTACTTGCTGTAATAAGACCATAGAACCGACCTTTTCATAGGATTGATGACCTCCTCCTTCGAAACCTGTCACTACAAGTCCATCACATCCCGCTACAACACATTTATCCGCCAACCAAAGAGCAGGGGCAACATGGAAATGTTTAATCTCTGTAGTTTCTCTTAATTTCTTAAAATCTTTATTTTCGGGCATTCTTCTAGCTGAACCTGCACTAGTAAGTGCATATAAGCATTGTTCTCTCAATTTAGGATTCGCCATTATATGCTTTGAAGTTTCTGAAATCAATTCATCAGCTCGTACTTGAACTCTTGATGTTCTTACGTTGAATCCAAAAATCCCATCAGTGTGCTCTACTACATAATCGAGATTTTTCTTCATTGCAACAATATCGTCTTTTTCATATCCATCCATAGATACATTAGTATGCGAAATCATCCCAAGTCCACCAGCATCTGCTACTGCTACAGCCAATTCGTTTGTTCTAAAAGGACCCATAGCGGCACTTGCGATTGGATGCCTAATTCCAAACATTTCAGTAATATTTGTTTTAAAAGTCATAATACATCACCTTTTATTCTAATTAAATTGGAAACTAAATAAAAGTATCTTTTTCGAATTATCGCGAATTTACAAATTATTTTCAACTAAATATGAGAAATATATTATAGCAGATATTTGATATATCAGATATCATCTAATCTATTATGACATGATACATTTTTAGAATTATCAAATACTTCTTGTATCGTTTTAAATTTTCGAAGTCGTTGAAGAGTGGAATATTGGGGAAAGATTAGCTTTATTTGCCGATTCTTAAATTTTTCAAGTATCTGCTTAGGAGTTCCCCATAAATATTCTGTTAACTCATCTGTAAATAAATTTATATTCTGTGTTTGAGGGAATTCACATATAAAAAATTGAGTATCGAATCTAATAGGAGATATTTCGGGAGTTATTAATCTTCCAAAATATCTTAAATTATTTGCGGAGTAATAAAGATCCTCTTTTGTCAGGACGTCTGTCATTGTTTTCCTTCTTTTCTGAAGCTTTTTTTGATATTTTCTTAATTTCTTAGGTGATTCTATGACTCCTCCCATCGAAGTTCCATCCTTATTAGCAGCAATCAATATTCCTGTTTCTTCAAATAATTCTCGGATTGCTATAATCCAAAGATTAGCAGGATCTTCACATACTTCTGTTAAATTCTTAATAACATCTTCTTCAATTCCAATTAACCTTGCTCTTGTTTCCTGAGCTAGATCTTGATCGTCAAGAGCTCCACCCGGAAAAACATAATGCTCACTCATAAATTTTGTGTTTTTATGTCTCTTAGCCATAAAAACTTCAAATTTACAATCCTCTTCAGATTCAATACCTGTTGATCGCTTCCGCAATAAAATTACTGTAGCTGCTAATTTAGGTTCAACTGGCATTGTAAATCCTTCTTTGAATTATCTCTCTTTATACAAACCTGATTTTGTGAAGTTTTTTGAAAAAAATCTGCCATTTTTTTTATAGGTTATCTCTTTCCACTCTACAACTTCATCGATATTATGGTCTCCCGTAATTACTTGGATATCACTGTTTTTATATGAATCTAATGCAATATTTACAACTTCTTTTGGAGTCATTGCACCACCAAACTTTCCAGGAGTGGCAATAGCTGCTGGACCAAAGATCTCAGTGTGAGTATTCCCTGGACAAATGCTTTTAAGCTTTACTCTAGATTTAATATAGTTTAGTTTAAGTTGCACCATTTCTGTAAAAGCAGAGATAAAAGCTTTCGTTGAATGGTACATCGGTTCTCGTGATCCATGTAACATCATTGATGCTATCGATGAGATGTTAAAGATAACTCCTCTGTCTTTTTTTTGCATTGGTTTTAGAGCCGCATGCATTAAACGAGCTACTGCCTTGCAATGAAGATTAATCATTTTCATAAAAACATCAGCTTTGGAACTGTTTCCGATAAAATTTTCCAACGTACCAAATCCTGCGTTATTCACTAGAACATCAATATTTTCCATTGCTTCAATATGGGAAGCAAATTCTTCCATGAATTCGTTTTCGGAAAGATCACCTGGAACTATTTCAACATTAATTCCATATTTTTCTTTTAATTCTGAAGCTAGAGATTCTAACCTATTTTTCCTCCTTGCAGTAATAACAATATCAAATCCTTGAGAGGCTAAAGTTCGCGCGAATGATTCTCCAATTCCTGAACTCGCACCAGTTATAACTGCTACACCAGGATCCTTTACATCCATAAAATTAGTATTTGTTGTCATAATTTCTAATTAGTTGATATTATCTTTCATAGAGCTTAGTTATTCTTTAGTTAGTCTAAATATTATTAACTTTTTAAATTTCTTATTATTGAAGTATAAACTTGTTTAAGATTAATAACATATATGAAACAATTCAAGAATGGTTATTAAAAACCTTATTAATGGCAATCTTCAATTCCAGTAAATCATTTAACTCAAGCATCTCATTTTTTTTTACTGAATCATTTAATACTTGGTAAATTGCTTTTCTCTCCGTTATTACTCTGAGTAAATTAAAATTAATAAACAATCTTCTCCCATCGTTCATCAGACCAATAAAGTAATATTCCATTTTTTTTTGTTTTATGTACTATATTATTAAATTCCAAATAATCCAGATGAACCAAAGTCTCACTTATTGCCAGGAGTCTATTCCTCTGGTCTAAGTCATCTCCAAAATGGTGAAGCGCAATTTGTAGAGGAGGTAATGGATTATTTTTAATAATTTTCGATATCTCATAAAGTCGATTCTGGTGATGGTTCTTTATTGCGGTGATACGTTCATGGGGATCATATATAATCTCTTCATGACCTGGCAAAATTATTCTTGGATTCATTTCATCAATTCGATCAAGAGATTTTAGATAATGTTCTAAGATATTTTGAAAGTTATTTTTTTTGTTAAACTCCTCAGCACCGGGAATTGCCAAAGTACCTAAATGTGGAGTTATTTTACTGAGTATATGATCTCCAGAGAACATAATACCTTTTTTAGGATAATATATGCATATATGCCCAACCGAATGTCCCGGAGAATGTATAATCTGTAATTCATCATCTATAATTCTTTCATCATTATTAAGTAATAAATCAGGTTCAAAATATTCAAAATCCATTCCCCCTCTACCAAACCTCTGCATCATTAAATCAACTTCTTCCTTTTCAAGACCATAACTGATGAGCAATTGCTCTCTTTCCTTCACCTTTTCTTCCAAGTTTGTATCATCACCCAGTTGCTTGCGTAATTTAGCTAGCTCATAAGCAATTTTATGTATACAAATTTTTACATTTGGATTTGCTCTTTTTAATTCAGGTACAAGACCTACATGGTCCGGGTGTTCATGGGTGATAATACAATAATCGATATTTCCAAGATTTATCTCTAATTCTTTTAAAGCTTTATGAAATGCATTTTGCCAATATTTCAAAGAATAACCTGCATCAATAAGTACAATTTTATCGTTTACTGTAAAAAAGTATAAACTAACTATATTTGAGAAACCAATATTAACCTGATTAATACCCTCTAAGGAATAAACGTTATAATATTCAAAATCTATTAGGTTAAGTAGTCTTGAGAAAAACTTTCTTAAATCATCAAAATCAGTAATTTCCTTTGCTAAGTCAGGAAAATCATTTTCAATTGGAGATTTCATGTTACTATTAAAGCATTCATTAAAGGGTTCATCACTCTCTTGGAAAACTACATAAGTATCACGGGAGAACCAAAAAAAATTTTGAAGTAGATCTTTAGGAAGATCAGTTCTTTTAGAAACCTCTTTAATAAATCGTCTAATGGATGTCTGGGGCTGAAATTTCTTGAATTCTTGAATAATTAAGTTTTTTTGCGTTTCCTCTAATTTGTAGATAGTAAGTAATCTTTCTACATCTTGTCTTGGTATTTTAAGATCTCTGCTCATCTAAATCATTAAGACTTTTGAAAAATATATAATCTAATGCCGTTTTTAAAATTAAAAGATAAGAAAAGTAATAAATTTTCTTAAAGGATTGGATAATTTCATGCTTAAAATTGACTACATCAATTAAAAATATAATAGTTTGTAGTTAAGCAAAAACACTCGATATAATTTATCTTTCAATGTGCACATCTTTATTAACTTTTAAATCCTTTTTAGGATAATACATATTTGTATTTCGAATTTAAGATAATAAAATAGAGGTATACAAAATGAGAACAAAAGAACAATATATGAAAGATCTAAGTAAAATGAAAAAAAATATCTTTTACGACGGTGAACGAATTGACAGATTAGACGAACGACAAATGCATTGTATTAATACAATTGGTACAACATTTGATGTGGTTGATGATCCAGATTATGCAGATTTAATACTTGCAAAATCCCATCTAACAGGAGAAACAATAAATAGATTTACGCACGTTCATCAAAATACTGAAGATCTCCATAGAAAGCAAGATATGACCCGAAAACTATGTCAAAAAGTTGGTGGTTGTATTCAACGCTGCATGGGTTGCGATGGAATGAATGCGGTTTATAATGTTAGCTATGAAGCAGACAAATCTAATAATGGGGAAACAAATTATCATGAAAACTTTAAAAAATGGTTAGAACGATTCCAAAAAGAAGATTTAATAGCAGCATGTGCTCAGACTGACGTTAAAGGAAATAGAATAAAGCGCCCTGCAGATCAAGAAGATCCTGATATGTATGTAAGAGTAGTAGAAAAAAAGGAAGACGGAATTATTGTTCGAGGTTGTAAGCTTCACATTTCAGAAGCCTCCGTCTCTGATGAAATTATAGTTGTCCCTACCAGAGCATTAAGACCAGAAGACAAAGATTACGCTGTTTCATTTGCAGTACCCGCTGATTATGATGGGGTTATTCAATCTGTTACTATCCATAATCTTAGAGAACGAGAATATTTTAAACGTGGTTTTATGCCGGGAGCTACGGATTCATATATAATTTTTGATGATGTTTTTGTGCCATGGGAAAGAGTGTTTCTATGTGGGGAATATCAACATGCTGGTGCTCTAGCACTATTATTTGCCTTATTTCACCGTCATAGTTATTCAGGATGTAAACCAGCTATTGGAGATATAGTCGTAGGCACCGCAGCTTTAGCAGCTGAATATAATAATATCCATAAAGCTTCCCATGTAAGGAGTAAGTTGGCTGAGCTAATAATGGTTGCTGAATTGGGTTATGCTGCTGGATACACTGCTTCGGATTTAGGAAAACCAGAAGTGTATATGCCCGGTACAGGTTTTATTCCATATGGTCCTGGCAGTTATATTCCAAATTCAATTTACTGTAATGTTGGCAGATGCTTATCAGGTGAAAATGTCTTCCGTGAAGCTGAGATAATAATTGATCTTTGTGGTGGTATTCCAGCAACTTTCCCGCATGAAAAAGATTTTGTGAATCCCGAACTTAGGGATTATCTTTATAAATACATAAAAAGAAATCCCAATATTTCACCTGAAAATGCAGCCCAATTCTGGCGTTTTGTCGGTGATATGTACTGTTCTGCAACAGGAGGAATTCATCTTTTTGGGAGTTATCATGGTGGGGGATCCCCTGTAATGGAGAGTATTGCAATAACAACTCAATATGATATTGAAGCCCGAAAGGATATGGTTAAAAAAATAGCTGGAATTGATGACTCATTAAATAATGATTAAATTAATTTTAATTTATTTTTCTTTTTTCTTTTGTAATTAGAGTTATTTTACCCATTACATTTCTGATAAAAAACATTTTTTGAAAACCATCTTTATAATATTTAGATATAAGACACTTAATTATACTATCGCAAAAAAATATATTATCGTCTAGTTTTTAAATACTTAAAGAGTATTATGTAGCTGAATATAAAAAAATTAAATCAAGTAATCCTTTATGAGTGAAGAAGAGAGATTTAGTACTGTAATTCAAGAAATTAAAGAAATTTTTCTATTATTAACTCAAGGAGACCCTACCCCTGATGATGAAATTGAGGCTCGAGTGAATCTAATTGAGAAAATTCAGACTCTAAAAAGTATGAATACAAATCAAGCGGAAATGAATATTGAACTTTTTGAGGATGTTATTGGTAAATTGGAAAAATGGGACACGCTTGATCTATGGTTTACTGAATCAGAATTACCTGAAGAAATAAAGAAAGTTATAAACATAACAGAAGAATTACCTGAGGTTAAAGTAGAACAGGAACTCGATGTAAAATCAAGTGAAGAAGCAAAAAAGGACTTAGATGCTGTTCAAATTGATATTGCGAAGATAGTCGATCAAGTTTCAGATAAATTTAAGGGAGAAATTGATGGTTTAAAGCACCAAATTGAAGTTTTAAAGCATGAATTAGATGAAAAGGAAGACACTCTTAAAAAGTCATCTCACAAACGAGTGGTAAAGAAAATTACACCTAAAAAAGAATCCAAGCTCCCCCCACCAAAAATAAAAATACCTATTGTGAAGAAACCTGAAGAACCACCTCATATTAAAGTAGAAGTAAAACCTGAAAGTGAAGCACCGAAAGAAAAGATCGGAGTTAAATCCATGGAAGATGTTCAAGTAAAGATAGAACAAGAAATAGAAAAATTAAAACCATCCCCTTTTATAGAGGAAAAACCACATTTAGTTGATGAAATGCGTGGTGAAGCAAAAGCAGTATTAGACATCCTTGATGAGTTAGAACCTACGGGTTATACAACATCACCTGAATTAAAACCTACTCAAACTAAAAATATTCCAGGTGAAGACAATTCAAAATCGTCAATCACAAAAATAGAAATTAGTGAAGAGACAAGTGAATACTCAAAAAAACCGTTTATTTCAACAGAAGCTTCTATAGTTGAGGAAGAATCATCAGAATCATTAACACCGATACCTTTTATTGCTCAAAAACCAAAAATTGAAACAGTTAGTGTAGAAGAAATCGAAACTGAATCAATTAAATCAAGTGGAAATGAATTATTTGATGTATTTTCTTCTGTTGGCAGTAAACCTGCAGAGAAATCATCTCCGACTATCGAATTACCTCGTTTAGAGTCAGTTAAAGATAAAAAGAAAAAAGAAGATAAAAGCAAAAAGAAAAGAACTGAAGCATCTGCATTTGTTGAATTTGCTATTTCTGGTTCACCAAAAATCAATAAAGAAGAATCCTCTGAACCTCCTTTGGAAGAATTATCCACAGACAAAGATACCCTATACCAGGAGTTGATAGCGCTTGAAGGAAGACGTTACTCTTTAGAAAAGAATTTTAAAGACATAGAAAATAGCTACAATTTAGGTTCTATCAATGACATTGAATATAGAAACCGTAGTGATGATTTAAAAGTTAAATTAGAAGAAATTACCTCCAAAATTAACAGAATACGGAGGATCATAGCAAGCATTTAAAGTTAATAATTTCCAAATCTTAAAATTCTGTCACTTTAAAGAATGGGGGCGGTTTCAATTTGTGTTGAGCGAGTTTCATCCTAAATTTAATTTTATCTATATCCTGTTT
>JBHLRJ010000112.1:0-14310 GCA_048882645.1 Candidatus Thorarchaeota archaeon | reverse complement strand
AACCTTTGAGGGTTTGTTATACTGGGGAAATCCAAGTCATGTTGGAGAAATGGGTTAATTATGATCTGATGGGAGAACTAGGTGTCATGAATATAGAAGTCCATAAGCAGTATGATGTCTTTGATTGGGTCATGTATAAACTTGACGCCAGCAAACGAAGAAGACGGCTTGAACATACTGCAAGAAAGTATATTCCAATGGATATTGGGGGGGAAGCTGTCTGGAATATGGGGAGCTATCTTGAGTCTCAAGAAAAAGGTTTTGATGGTTTTGTCCATATATTCCCATTTACTTGCATGCCTGAAATATCCTTTATGGGAATGTTAGAAGCTAAGAAAAACATGGACAAGTTTTACATGCCCCACATTCATATCAGTCTTGATGGAAGTTCTGGTTTTGAAGGACTTAGAACAAGAATCGAAGCTTTTCGTGACTTAATGGCTGGCAACAAGAAAGCTAATCCCTTGTTTAAAGATGTCAAATATGTGGTCCCGGATGAAATAAAAAATATATATTTTAATCCGAAATCCAATTTTGAATATTTCGTGTCTACTATTGAAAAACCAATTTCAATGGTTTTAACAATGCTGAATCCACACAAGAAATTAGATGTAGGCTTCGCCGTTAAGAATGGACTCGAGTTTTTTTCAAGAAATTCGTTTTTTGATGTCGGATCTCTTTTTAACCTTTGAGAGGAAATCTTTCTCAAGTTGGAATAGAGGAACCACTATACTATCTAAAAAATAAAATTCACAGAATTTGTCTATATACATATTGTTTTCCTCATAATAAAACTTCTTTTAGATGTATTTGAATAATTAATAAGAGTTTGAAACTAATATTTTAAAAAGTAAATCATACTTTTGATAATTGGTTTTTAATCAGTAATTTTTTATTTTTTGCTTTGTTATTTAAGCAATAGTTTATTTAAATAAACATCGATTATAACCAATCAATAACTTAACAGTACGTAGTAAGAATACTTGAGGAGTTCTAAGACACATGATTCTTTCCTTCCCAAACATGGGCCCTAATGTTGTAGCATTCAAAACACTGTTCGAGCAGCTTGATATCGAAGTTGTACTCCCAGATCCAACTAATCGAGAAGCTGTTAAAATCGGGGTAAAATATAGCCCCGAATTCGTATGTTTTCCCTTTAAGGCTACGTTAGGAGATTTCGTTAGTGCTATTAAAAAAGGGGCCGATACTTTAGTCATGGCAATCGATTGCGGGCCATGTCGTTTCGGCTTCTATCATGCCGTGCAAGAGCGTCTCCTTCATGATATGGGATACAAAAATGTGAATGTAATCCCCTTAGATCAAGCAGATCTTCTTGAGTTTAAATGGGTCAAGACTCTCCAAGAAATAAGTGGAAGAAAAGATTTATTTGCTTATTCCAAATTCGTAAAAGCAATTATATTTTTCTTGAAAAAAGCAAAATTGCTGGCAGACATTCAGACAGCAGAAGGATTATTCCGTGCCTATGAGCGAAATCTGGGAGATACCACTCGAGTGTTGAATAATGTATTAACCAAGCTAGATCAAGCAAACACTCTTAGAGAATTGCGAAATTTTAAGAAGGTAATTAAGGAAGATTTCAACACAATTGATGTAGACAAAACACGAACTCCATTACGGATTGCCGTGTTTGGTGAAATTCATATTAGTTTAGAGCCGTTTGTTAATGTAGATATAAGACGTAAGTTTGGAGAGATGGGTGTTGAAGTCCATCAGAATTTAAGCTTATGGGATTGGGTTTCACATAAATTTCACTTGAATTTTCATCGAAAATGGCTAGAACATTTATCGCATCCCTATGTTCCCATGGATATTGGCGGGGAGTGTCAATGGGTCTTAGGAGAATACATTGATAGAGCACAAACAGGCTTTATGGGCTGTGTCCATGTGTATCCCTTTACCTGTATGCCCGAAGTGGTGGCTCGGACGATTATAACAAATAAATTAAGGAAAATCTATGACCTTCCGATAATCTTCTTTTCTTTTGACGAGCATAGTGGAACTGAAGGTATGCGAACAAGATTGGAGGCTTTTGTAGACTTAATGGAATCAAGACGTAAACATAAATTGGAAATAGAGAATACTTCTTATGAAACAGAGAGGGATAATTTCTATAAGAATAATGGTTCACACTTTTTTCACGAATGTATCCAATTAATACATCCAAACCTATAGTTCTACCATGGGAGGATTTAAATCATGTATTTATATTTAAGGTAATAATAATAATAACTTCATTCTATCTGATGAATTTCATGCTTATGATTAAAAGATCATCGCCACTAAACCTTTGAGGGATAAGGCGATTAGTTTTAATACGCTTTAGAATTGGTTTTTAAGGAGTATCTTTATATTTTTTGGTTTGTTATTTAAACAAAACTGTATTTAAGTAAATTTTAACTATTAATATTATTCAGTCTAAAAAATTAACAATAATTCGAATGCAAAAAAGAAACATCAAACTATCAATTAGGTCTCATTTTTTCCAAGAATGTTTTCAATTACTTCAAACTCACTAAAAAGGTGATCGGATGGTACAGGTATCTGATAAAGTGGTTAAGGAAGGCGAAAAATTAGATGCGTTCCTTGGAATTGATATTGGTAGTGTAACGTGCAAATTTGTATTAATGGATTCAGAGGGGAATGTTCTTACTAGTGTATTTTTACGTAATAGGGGTTCTCCTATCGATTCAGCTAAAGCGGGAATGGAAGACTTAAGGAAAAAAATAGAAGATAGCGAAGCATTGCAAGAATATGCAATACGCTGTTGTGGAACAACAGGTTCGGCAAGATATTTAACAAAAGCAATCGTTGGTGGAGATCTCGCAAAAACAGAAATCATTGCCCATGCGGTAGCGACTCAATCTTTATATCCAGATGTACGAACAATCTTAGAAATTGGAGGACAAGATTCTAAAATCATTATACTTAGGGATGGAATTATCGTGGATTTTGCTATGAACAGTGTTTGTGCTGCGGGTACCGGATCTTTCTTGGATCATCAAGCTAGCAGATTAGGAATACCAATAGAGCAATTTGGAGATTATGCTGTAAAATCGAAAAATCCAGTTAGTATAGCCGGTCGATGTACGGTGTTTGCGGAATCAGATATGATTCATAAGCAGAATGCCGGATATTCTAAAGAAGACATTATCGCTGGATTATGTGACTCATTAGTTCGAAATTACATGAATAATCTGTCAAAAGGAAAAGAGCTTGAAGAGCCAGTGGTATTTCAAGGAGGGGTTTCCTATAATAAAGGAATAGTACAGGCTTTTGAAAGGCATCTAAGCTGCAAAGTAATTGTTCCAAAATATAATGTATTAATGGGCGCTTTGGGAATGGCAATTCTAGTTAGAGATTACTATCTAGATAATCAGAAGGAAACAACATTTCGAGGGCTTCAAGTTTCTGAAATTGAGTTTACAACGAGTGCTTTTAATTGTGGTGATTGCCCCAATAATTGTGAAATTGTTCAGGTAAAAATGCCTCAAGAGGGAAATAAAGTTATTGCTCGATGGGGTAGTAGATGCGGTAAATGGGATCAGATGTTGTGATTTAGGAGGTGTATATAATAAAATGTCAGAATTTTTTAAGCAGATAAGAGAGCTGGGAGAGGAATTTCTCGAGACTATACAACATAAGACAAAATTATCAACAATTTTTGATATATTTTTAGAAAAAGTAATTCCTACCTTTGTCTCAGAAAAAGAGTTAAAGGAATACTATGAAAGAAGGATGGAAGAAGTTAATGATTTCATTGATAAGCTATAAAGGCGAGAGTGAATTTTGATAATCGATGAAAATTTTACTCTATTCCATCATAGGGGCGTTTAAATTCATTTCACTAAATCTTATTGTTTATTGTTAAAGATACTTTTCCTGTAATAGATTTCACTCACCCCATAACAAAATCAGTCAAGGTTCAATTTACTTTTTGAAGTAGTAATGTTTTTATACCAAATTGGATAAAAATTCCGAATTCGTATTCCCTGTAATTATATTGGGAGCAATTTCCTTATAGGTGGCTCATTAACTCCAAAATCCATGAGAGTGATTGGAGATGACCTTAATCAAAAATATAAGCATGAAAAATATCAAAAAGATAAATCACTTGTTTTTAGATTACGAAACTATTTTTTATTACATACACATAAATTTAAATACAAAATTGACAGTTTAATAAGTTAAAATTTGTAATCTCAAATTTTGGTGAAATCAATATGAAAATGTATGTATCAAAGAAAATCATTTTTAATATTATTATTTTAGGATTTCTTAGCAGTTTGTTAGTTATTATTCCTTTAAATAATAATAATAATTTGGGACAAAAATTTCAAAGTGGAGCAGCTTTACGTCTTAGTAATGGTCCGGTTCTTTTACATACCTATGATTTTGAAGATCAAGTTATAGGAAAAAATCCTACATATGAAACCTTTGATATTAATGAAGCTGCTGGTAATGTGTTTATCGACAATTTTAGCGAGTACAAAATAAACATATGGCACTACAGAAAGTAAACACTTCAGGACGGGTATGGGTTAGAGATAATTTTTCAGCTGATGGTGTAACTTATGTTTCCGGTGAATACCACATAAAAGTATATCATGATAATTCTGGATTTGGTATAAATTTAAATTCAGCAAATGGTGAATACATCTTAGCTTTGGTTTGGTGGGGTGGAGAAATAAGAGATGATGTAGGTGGGACTTTTATAGCTAATTATACCTTAAATCAATGGACAGATGTCGTTATCTATTTCGACCTTAGTGTAGGTTGGATGGTTGATATTGATGGAGACAGATATGGCAGTGGTTACAGTTTACCATTTTATGGACCTTTTACTGCAAATGCAGAGCATATTTGGATGACATCTTTCGTATCTGGTGGTGGTAATGGCTTTTTCCGCGTAGATGATATTTCTGCTTATAGTGGTCGCGTGGCAAATAAACGTATACCTTTTGATCATAGTCTATTTTTTGTATTTCTAATAACTAACATTGGAGTTTTTGGACTTATTTTGTATCGAAAGAAAAGGATAAAATAATTTTTTTTTTAACATCCTCCTATTGATATGAAATAAGATAAAAACTTTTAATTTTCTTTGTATCATAATCTATAGTTTTATCAGTAGGTAGTTTACTTTATTGGAGCACCTGTATCTCCATAATAACAGTTTAAGATCCTAGTCCGAATCAATAAAAAATCTTCTCAGGTTATAAACATTTTGGTTAAAAGGTAATAAATTTACTCCATCTTTTTTAAGAATGCTGAAGAAAAGGAAATATGTATTTAATTACTTCGTATTTAACGGTGGCATTAAACAAATTCATTAAATTTTTATTGTTTGTTTTGTTATTTTTAAAAAGATTTGAGATAGTGTAAAGAACAATGAGTGAAGATATTATTCCAGAAATAGAAGAAGAGTCAGACAAATTAAATCCAAAAATTATTGCTACGGATGTGCTTTATGCAGCAGCAAAAGGATTGAGTGGACTCTTTTTTAAAGCATTTATGAACTTAAGAATAGAAGGGAAAGAAAATATTCCATTGAGAGGAAAAGCAATACTCACAACAGTTGCCAAAGATATTATCCGAGACATGCTCATAATAAGTCAAGTATCAGGTAGAAAAATACATTTCATGTTAGATCCAAAAATGATGAAACATCAGCTTTTAGGGCCTATCCTGAAAAGTCTAGGGATGATTCGTGGAACTGAAAGCAAAGAGGATACTGAACCAATTGAAAAAGTGTTTGAGATCTTAAATGACAAGGGAGACCTCGTAGGGATGACGCCTGAAGGAAAACGTGATAGAGAAGTTCAAATTAAATCAATGGCAGCGATAATAAAATTTGCCATAGCTGCAGACTCACCAATTATTCCAATAGCAATTATTCAAGATAAAGCTAAAATATTAAATATGTTCACTGGAGATGCAATAAAAGTAAAAGTTGGAACACCCTTAAGAGTCGAAAAAAGGCTTAATCGCGATAAGTATCGAAGCGAAAGGTATGAGCTTGCGGAAGATATAATCAATATCGTTGAAAAGCTTTCTGAAACTCCGGAGATTGATGAAAGCGATATGTAATTACAATTTTATTAACCATTTTTTCAATTTCTTAACTAATTTAATCCCTATTAGCATCATTTACTATTTACTTAGTGAAGTGAATATAGATTGACCATATAAATTTCTTCCCTTTATATTCTCCATCACATGTTGCTTTTAGTTCAAATCCATTATACTTATGCCAGTGAGCTGAAGGGATATTAGCAAGAGGTGCATCTACTATAAAAGCAACGATTGGGAGTTTACTATTTGCTATGATCTCTACAAGCAAAGCCGTTCCAATCCCTTTTCTTTTATGTCCCGGAAGTATGCTAATTTGTTCCAAATAATTAAATTTTTTTTCTTCACTTATAAGTAGAGCTTCAACTTCCGGGTCATCTACGTAAAGATTATCAAGAGTTGACCTGAAATTGAATATATTGAATTTATCCTTATGTATACTTGCAAAACCGATGATTTTTCCCTCATCATTTTTCGCTACATAGATATTAGTCTTCCTGTCTTCTATTAGATTTTGCAAATATTCAATATCAACTTCCTTTCTCAAAAAACCCTCATTCTCTAGAATTTTTCTTTGTTTTTTTGGGATTTTATCGAAGTCTTGTATTTCGACTAGGTTTTGTTTAAGAGCATAATAGACACCTAGAGCATCGTTAATATTAGCAATTGTAACGATAATTTTAGGATGCTGAGCCATTTATAGATTCACTTATATAATTCATTAAAATACAATTTAATGAGAGAAAAAAAATAAAGAATTTTAATTAATAACGAATTTACTTTAAATTTTATTTAATCTCTTACATGCTTTTTCGATTGATTCCGATTATCGTATTACACTGAGAACATACACAAACGTCTAAAGAGACCTCTGTGATTTTTTGAGCGTGAACATAAAATGGAGATTTTATTCGCATTGTCAAGAGATCATCAGAGCTTAACATGCCTTTCCCATCGCTTGCGAGTTTTATTTCGCTTTTACAGTTAGGGCAAACAATTGAACTTGGAATTTTCATCATACATATCACATTAATTTACATTTTAGTTGATTGTTAGAATAATTAATCCTAAAATATTATAAAAATATAACGTTCTTCTTCAAAATATAAGAATTTTTCTTTGAAGGAGAATAACTATAAATTAATGAGATATTATTGTATAGTTAGATTAAAACCAATTCTTCTATAACAACATTATTATGAATGAACAAGTGACAAATCAATCAGAAATGTTCAAAAATGTACTTGTAATATGTCCTGAATGCAAAACACAAAAGTATTTGAAAGTTCCTTCAAAAATTTTGATTCAAAGTCAAAATGTTGTAACAGTAAGTATTCCGACAAAAACAATTTGTGATCACCACTTTCAAGTTTTTGTAGATAAAAATGGAGATGTAAGAGGATATCAAAGAGTTGATTTTGAATTTCCCACTGTAGAATACTATGAAAACAGAGGAATTACAGGATTGGTAGATGAAAGCAGAGGAATTGCAGGATTGGTAGAAGACCTTAAAAATTTAACGACCTTACCCCTGTTTCAGGATATAATTGCTATTTTAAGAGGTTCAGTAGATAATAGAGAAATTTTGGGCAGCGCAATCTTTACCGTAGAGGGATCGGTGTTATACACTTCAATTTCACATGATACTTTATTAAACACAATTCGAGAGTTAGAAGTTAGAGACGAGAAGAAATTACACAGCATTTCAAAAATGTTCCTTGAATTAAGGAATCGACAGAAAGTATGCGCAGAATATATTAAAATTATTGATAAAGAATTTATTTTAGTCATAGTCTGTTCAAGAATAGTGAATTTTGGAATTGGAAATGTGTATCTACAAAGAATAATACAGGGAATAAGAAATTTAACTAATTAGTCTTATCTGCTCCATTTAGTCCAAGAAGTCCAAAAATTTCTCCTTCTTCTACATGAAAGGTAAGAATTTCAACTATAATGGTATTTTCAAATCTTTAGGTAAGATTCTTGGCATCTATTAAGGCTATTACCTAATTGTGGCTATTTTAAGGTTTATATAAATTTAGTGTATTATTTTTGTACATTAGAAAGCAATTTAATCCTAGTTGAAACTTTTTTATAGCCTTAAGTTAATTATAATTAATTATTAAAAAGTCATATTAAGCTTTCTAAATAGGAGAGAAATTATGTCAGACCAAGAGATTATACCTACGAAATCAAAACTTGCTTTTGGAGGAATCACATTTACAAGTGGATTGTTTTCAAACTTAGTTATAGCTACTACATTTACTTATTTTTATAACATAAAACTTGGATTAAGTGATTTTGCGACAACCCTTGCCTGGTTAATATTTATTATTTGGAATACATTAAATGATCCTTTATTTGGTTATATAGAAGATAGAACTAAATCAAAGAAATATGGAAGAAGAGTTCCGTACATCCGTTTCGGTGGAATAATCTACGGAATCTTATTCATCTTGAGTTGGATACCATTTGCTAGTAGCGATAGTCAAATAGCATTATTTTTTAATATGCTCATTATGTTGTTTTTATTCGATACATTGTTTACAATGGTCGGTTTAATCTCATATACATTGCCCGCTGAAATGGCAATTACCGAAACTGCACGTTCGAAGTTGAATGTGTCTGGATCTATAGGTAATGCTTTAGCACTGTTTCTGTCTTTTGTAATCCCAGCTATTTTACTTACGGGAGAGGATTTAGTTAGTGTAGATCCAATGTTTCCAATATTTATCCTTACTGTCATCGTTTTAGGTGTCGTCGGAACTGTTATATTGTATGTAAGTAGTTTTTATATCAAAGAAAATAAATATACAATATTTGAAGAGCCACTTGGTTTAAAATCCAGTATTATCGAGACCTTTAAAAATCGTTCATTTTTAATATTCGAATTATCGAATTTTTTCTTTTTAATCGCTCAATACATATTGACTAATGGGGTTTTATATTGGGTAGATTTTGTGCTAAAGTTATCTGGTATCATGGCGATGATTCCCTTACTAGTTTTTTTTATAGTCGTCTTTGTATTCTTTCCAATATACAGTAAATTGATTATTAAATATGGAGTAAAGAAAATATTTATGTGGCTATTAGTTTTTACCGGGATTTCATTTCTAATCAGCTTTCTTTTAGCGTGGTCTCTTTTACCAGCCTTCATAGCTATGATATTAATTGGGATTGGAATATCTGGCTATTTTATAACAAATCAACTAGTTATGGCAGATGTAATTGATAATGATGAAATCCTAACTGGTAAGCGAAGAGAGACTACCTACGCGGGAATGAACGCCTTGTTAACAAAACCTACAAATTCATTAGGACCATGGATTTTACTTTCAGTTATAAGTTTGTTTGGATCTAATAAACCTTTGGGTGTCATGGTTGCTTTTACAATCGTCCCAGCAATTCTAATTTTGCTTAGTGCATTATTTGTCAAATTTTTTCCTCTAAGCGGTCCAGATTGGAGAAAGAAAAAAGAAGAATTACATAGGATTCATCAAGAAAAGGAAAAATCTTATCTAAAAAAGATAAGCTCCCAAGAAAATACATAAAAGTAAACCTTCATAATTCTTACTTTAAAAATAAAATATAATTATTTTTAAATTAGTATCTTGTTCTAGATGCTTGTATCCTTAATTTTGCTTTTGTATTCTCTTTGTCATCTTGTAAGATAACATATTCGGTTTTTGAAGGCAATTTTATTTCAAATTCTTGTTTGGCAACAGTGTGATCCTTTTTCAAGGCATCTCTTTCTCGCAGGATTACAGTTATATATTCTACCGCAGGTTTATCAGCCCGAACTGTCTTAAATTGACTCCAAAGTGACATATCCGCCCGAGATGTAAATTCCTGGTTTCTTTGGAGTTTGATCGTTCCTTTATTTGGAAACCGAGCCTTAAATACTTTAGGACCGTCAATCTTGAAGTAAAACTCTCCTCGCCATCCTAAGATATCATAATCTTTCAATGTTTTCAAGCTCATTAGTTCTATACTGATGAAATAACGTTCTTTTTCCTCTCCTACTTGATCCTGGTCAAATGTCTGGTCCTTTGCATAAGTCTTTTTTCCCTTAGCATAATACCTTCGACTAATATTATTTCACCTTTATTCATACACTATTTAATAATTATTTTAACTCTAGTATAAATTAAGACTATAAATGTCTTTTTGTTAAATCTATTGATATTAATGAGAGGTTAATAATCAGTTTCCAATTTAAGAGGATTATTTCAATACATCTCTATTTGTAATTTATGATTAGTACCGCAATCAATACAATTACTCCCCCGATAATGTTCCATATTAGGATTGTTTCAATTCTTTTAAATAAGATTGAAAAAAGTAAAGTAATAAATGGCTCAACATAGAGAAATGAGGCAACTTTAGATGATTTTAATTTTGATTGTGAATTTTGCCATATAAAATAGCCGATAACATAACAAATTATCCCTGTATACAAAGCACATAAGAATAAGATAATATTCAAAAAATTAAGAACAAAGATCCAAAACTCGTTGTTAATTAGTACGAAGATGAGCAGTTCAAATGTACCCAAATAAGCAATGTATTTCAACATAACCATATTAGACTGATCTTTTGAAGCCTTCTTTGTTAATATGGTGTAAAATGCCCATAAAAATGGTGTAATCAGAGCAAATATATAACCTAAAAAATTAGGGGATGTTGGCTTAAGATTCTCCAAATTACCACCTGTTATTAATAAAAAACCACCAATTGTTGCTATTACAAAACCAATAATTTTACTTAGATTGAGTTTTTCTTTGAAAAATATTAGAGCTAAGGAAGCAATAATAACGGGTGCCAACAAGCATACAAATAATGCTGGCAAAGATGGACCAATTATTTGAATAGCAGAATACTGAGCAAAGAAAAAAAAAGAAACTCCTGTAAAACTAGCAAGGAGAATATAAATCCAATTCTTTTTAGAGAACTTGATTCTTTCCTTATTTTTGTAAGGAATATATCTATTTTTTAACTTGAGATAAAGATCAATAATAATGAAAGCAATAGATGCAATAATAAAACGATAAAGCGCAATAGATAAAGGAGGAATAAATTCACTTGCGATATGAACTACTACAAATGAGAAACCCCAAACTAAAACCATAAAAATTAATTCTAAATAAATTATTATCATTAAGCTGTTTTAAGTAAGTAAATGTAATAGATAGAAATATTCACTTAAAATGATTTATTAATAATTATAAATTAAGCAAAATAATAATTATTTTCAGAAGGAATCTATTTGAAAAAGATTAGCTATAATCTGCGAATCGGAATCATTGGTAATGTTAAATATAATAAAACGATTTTTATAGACAGCATAAAAGACTTTGCAATAAAATCTGAAATCTCAAATGAGATATCAGAAATCAAAGTTGTATTCAAAGAAATTCCAATCAATTTAAAAGTATTTCTCTCGGAAAATCTTGAAGAAATAGTAAATAATTATGCTAAGATCGAAAATTTAAACGTTATTATATTCACTGTAAACTTACTTAATTTAAAATCTATTGAACAATATGAGAAAGATTTAATTGATAAGTTCCATGAAATCTATTCATTTCAAGGAATTTCAATACTTGTTGGTCTAAATCTAAAACAAATATTAAAAAATAAAATCTCAAAAAAATTTAAAGTAAGCAGATTCACATTGGAAGATACAGCTAAGTACTTAAATTTAATTTATTGTTATGAAATCTATAATAAAGCAGAGGATATTATTGAGCTTTACAATAAAATTTTAAATGATTTTCTTTTTCGATTTCGATACTCTAGTCCAGAATCATTTACCCACGCAAGAATTTATGGAAGAAACCTCTTAAAAGAATATAATATTCCATTTAGAGAATCTTAATCTTATCAATTTTATTAAAAAGAGAAAATCTATAAAAACAATATAATACAATTTATAGTATAATCTATGAAATATGAGAAATCGTCTGATTTAATATAAAAATTATAGAGTTGAAAGGTTAAAAATGGGAGAAGACCCTAATGATATATTAACTATTGAAAAAACTGAAGGCCGAAGGAAGTGCCCAAGTTGTGGAGAAGAAAATAAATTCATGATTCATGAATCTACAGACAAAACAAATATAATAAATGACTACCCACGAGTCTATGGCAAGAAATATCGTTGCGGATCGTGTGGTACGGAATGGCGAGAAAAGTAATAAAAAAAGCCAATCCCACTTATTATTTTTATTTATATACCCTAATTTTAGTTATACGTGCTAGTAATACTAAAAATATCCTCAAAAATAAGATTTTAAATTATATAAAGACAAATTAAAATGTATTATCTCATGTTTTAGGGATTTGAGGATTTCTGAATAGTGGATCTTGCAAGATTTTTACAAATTTATATAATTCAAGGAGCTTTCGCATTATTTTTCTTATATATGGCATATTTAGTTTTAAAAAGAGGCAGAAAGAGACTTAATCTTTATCTGAGCTGTTTTTACATAAGTGCAACTATTGGAGGGATAATCAACATAATTTACGCTAATTTATTTGAAAATTCTATAGTTTATATATTACATTTATTAACTTACTTTCTCTTTTGCTTTTCTATTGGTTTTCTTCTGGTTTTTACCATAATACTAATAAAACCCGAAAGGGAGATCACGTTTAAAACCCAATTTTTGATTTTAATTGTTTATGGTATTCTAATTTTGGGGCATCTTTTAATTTTACATGGTATAACCATCGATCTCTCAACAAATTGGAAACCTCACTGGAGTTGGATGTTTTTTGTCTATTCTATTATAATCTGTAGCATTGCCATTTTAACAACGAGTTATTATTCAATAAAAATATTTAGAAAATTTGAGAATGGATATTTGAAAAAAAAGTGGAAATACTTCTTAATAGGCCTTTTTGCCTATTTTTTCCTTTATTATGGAACAGCGATTTCTAATACACTGCATAATGATCTTTTTAGATTTATATGGTCGATAATTTCATTACCTACTCTTATCTCAGTTTTTTTGATATATTATGGAGTAGGACGTCAACTTGAATGAACTCTCTAAATAATTAGTGTTTTAGAAAAACAATAAAGTAATAAACATGAAATGCAAATTATTACATTAATAACTCTTTAATTTTGAAAATTTTAGCTTTGTGATCGTACTATGGATGCAGCTCGAATTTTTACGGTTTATGTTGCTCAAGGTATTCTATTTGCATTTTTCATTTTTCTAGCCTACAAAATTCTGAAACGCGATAGAAAACGATTGAACATTATTTTTTCGCTGTTTTACTTGTCAGTAGCGGTAGGATTGCTTATAAATTTTATTTATGCACCAATGGAAGATGTTGCATTAGAATCAATTGTTTTAATATTGAATTTCTTAACGAACTTCTTCATTAGTTTTTCGGTAGTATTTCTAGTAGTTTTTGAATTAATTTTGCTGAAGTCTGAGAAAGTTGTCACTTTTGGCAAACAGCTATTAGTGATAGTTTTATATGGTGTAGCACTATTTTGTATGATTTTCTTTCTTTCAATCTTTACTCCAGGCATCGGAGTAACTTTTCCTGAGGGGAAGCCAAAGTGGGAACTTCCATTCTTTATATATGTGGTAATAGTGGTTACTATTGGTGGTATTATCCCAACATTGTACCTTGCTTTTAGGATCTCAAAGAAATTCGAAGATGAGGTTCTCAAGAAAAAGTGGAAATTCTTTATAATTGGTTTAGTTGCTCTTTTTATTTTTATGTATGCGATATACATTTCTAACTATTTAAATGATGATACTATTAGGCTTGTAATGGGCGGTCTCGGTTTAATACTGGAAATTGTCGGTGGTTATTTAATATATTATGGAGTAGGAAGAAGTATAGAATAATAAAAGACTTAATTTTTTTTTTATTTTTACATCTTAAATTTTATTTTTACTAATTACCATTATATAAATATAAACAATAACAGAAATATCAAATTTAAAAGAAGAAATGCAGATTTTTTCTACTTTCTATGCTAATATACCTATATTCTTTGTACCTTGCCAAATATGATAGAAGAATTATTACGCGTAAGAGGAATTGGTCCCACTGCGGCAGAAAGGTTAATAAACTCAGGTATTAAATCTATTGATGAGATAGCAAATTCAAAACCAGAAGAATTGGCATGGATTAAAGGTATAGGTATGGTATCCGCTAGCAAAATAATTGAAAATGCATTAGAATTAATAA